>JBJTAA010000016.1:0-7154 GCA_046090525.1 Planctomycetota bacterium | reverse complement strand
AACAAGAGGGCGAGCAGCGTGGCGAAGGGCAGCAGCCTTCAGACCAGCAGGGCCGCAAGGAGGGGCAGCAGGGCCGCAGTGAGGGGCGGCCAGGGGAGTCGGGCCGTGACCAGGGCGGTCAGCGTGGAGCACAGTCCGGCGCGGGACGGGATGGCGACCGGCAACAGGGCGACGGCAAGGGCCGCCGGGATGGGGCCCAGCAGGGGCATCCGGAGTCGGGGCAGGAGCAGGGCGGCACGCAGCAGGGACAACGGCAGCAGCAGGATGGCCAGGGCGGTCGCGAGGGCGCAGGCGAGCAGGCAGGTGGCGAGCAGGCAGGTGGCGAGCAGGGCCGCCAGCGGCCCGAGCCGGCCGTCGCTTCGGATGGCACGAACGACGGCGAGGCCATCGAGCGAATCCTAGAGAACCGGCGACGAACCGGGGATCGCGAGGGTGCGGACGATGCCAAAAAGGATGCCAGGGGCATCCAGCAGAAGCAGTCGATGCGAGCCGAGGTCGACAGTGTCACCATGGAGCAGTCGCAAGACCAGCGTGGCCAGGTGGATCAACAGCAGTTACAGCAGGGTGAGCAGAAGCAACAGCAAAGCATCGATGCCAAGGTGGGAGATGTTGAGCTGAAGCAGCACCAAAATCAAAACGCGTCTACTCGGCAGACGCAGGAGCAAACGGGAGCAGCGAGTCAGACCCAAGAACTCAAAGTCGAGGCGGCCGGCGCCAAGCTGGAACAGTCACAGCAGCAAGACAATGACGTCAATCAAGTTCGGCAAAGCGAAGCCGGCAAGGAGAATTCGGAGCAAAACCTCGAGGCAAAAACCCGCCAGGAAACCTTGCAGCAACAGCAGCAACAGAATCAACCACTCAACCAGCAGCAGGCTCGCGATGGGCACTCAAAACCGAACAACGCCCCCGAGAAAGATCAGGCCGGAGATTTTCCGCAGCAGCCGAACTGCCAGTCCGCCGACGGAAAGCCGTGCGGACAGCCAGGCTGTTCCTCCTGCAACGCTGGGGCCCCGGCGCAGGGGGGTGGGGGGGGCAGAGCCACGCAGAATGATCGCGGACAGTCGCCCGCGAGTCAGTCGCCCCAGTTCCAGGGTGGGCAGAATCAATCCGTGACCTCGCAGTCTCATCAGAAGCAAGGGGACCAAGGGCAGTCCATCGTTGACCAGAGTAACCAAGGGCAAAACCAACAATCGCAAGCAGTGGTCGGCCAAACCAATCAGTCACAAAGCCAACAGGGCCAAGCGATGATTGGGCAAGGTGCGGAACATCAGTCGCAGCCGCAAGATGCAAGCCGGAACCAGGTCGATCTGAAGAACGTCGAGCGGCAGGGCGAGATGACCGCTGCCGAGGGCAGTTCGACACTCCAGGCGCAACAGAAGAAAGGCGACGTCGGGGCCACTCAAGAGCTTTCTGGATCTGTGGGAGAAGGATCCTTACAACAGGATATTTCGCGAGCAGGAGATGTCCGGCAACTGCAATCGCAGATCGGCGAAAGTTCCGAACGCAAGCAGATGGAATGGGGCCGGCAAAACCTCGAGCATGCCCGCAACGCCGCCGACCTCGCGGTCGAGCATCTTCGCGAATCGCTGGATCAGGGGCGGCGCGACGTGCTCGACGAACTCGGCTGGACTCCCGAGCAGGCTCAGGCCTTCCTCGAGCGCTGGCAGGCGATGCAACGACTGGCCGGCAGCGACGATCCCCGCGAACGCGCCGAGTTCGAACGGGCCGTTCGCAGCCTCGGCCTGCGGCCCGACGGGGTTCGCAGTTCCCGCGACGTGCCGGCCGACGTGAAGGGGGGGCAGGCCGAGGGGCGACGCAGCCGCCCGCCGAGCGACTACCGCGAGCAGTTCAAGGCTTTCATGCAGGGAACGAGCAGCCCATGAGCGATGGGGTCGAGGGGCCGCGGTATCTGGCGGCGTTCGGCCCCCAACGGGTGCCGCACTGCTTCACCGACGTGCTGATCCTGGGAGGCGGCCTGGCAGGGCTGCGGGCCGCGCTGGCGGTCGATCGGCGGTTCGCGGTGACCGTGATCACCAAGGACGATCTTCGTGGCTCGTCGAGCCAGTGGGCGCAGGGCGGCATCGCGGGCGTCGTCGATCCGGAGGATCGGTTCGACAACCACGTGGCCGACACGCTGATCGCGGGGGGCGGGCTGTGCCACGAGGACGTGGTGGAGTCGGTGGTGCACGAGGCTCCGGATCGAATTCGGGAGTTGATCGCCTGGGGCACGCGGTTTGACCAGCGCGATGGTGAACTCGACTTGGGCCGCGAGGGGGGGCACAGCCATCACCGCATCGTGCACGCGCTCGGTGACGCCACCGGCCGTGAGGTGATGCGGGCGGTGATCGAGCGGGCCCGGCAACTCGAGAACCTGGAGGTCTGGCCCGACACCTTCACGATCGACCTCGTGACCGACGCGCGCGGGTGTCGCGGGGCGCTCGTCTGGAATCCCTCCCACGGCAAGACGCTCGTCTGGGCCCGCCGCACGATCCTCGCCACCGGCGGGGCGGGGCAGTTGTACCGGGAGACGACCAACCCGCCCGGCGCCAGCGGCGACGGAATGGCCCTGGCCTGGCGGGCGGGGGCGGAAGTGCGCGACATGGAGTTCATGCAGTTCCATCCCACCGTCCTCTATATCGCGGGCGGCGCCCGCAGCCTGATCACCGAGGCGGTGCGGGGGGCGGGCGCCTGGCTCGTGGATCGTGAGGGGCGGAGGTTCATGCCCGAGTTCGACGAGCGGGCGGAGCTCGCGCCCCGCGACGTCGTCTCACGGGCGATCACCGTGGTGATGCGGCGAACGAACCATGCCAACGTCTACCTCGATCTCTCCCACCTCGACGCCGACATGGTGCGGCGGAAGTTTCCCGGGATGGCCGAGACCTGCCGGAAGTTCGGCCTCGACCTCACGCGGGATCGGATTCCGGTGCGCCCCGGGGCCCACTACATGATCGGCGGCGTCACCGTGGATGCGGAGGGCCGGACCGATCTGCCGCGGCTCTTCGCCGCCGGCGAGGTCACCTCCAGCGGCCTGCACGGTGCCAACCGGCTGGCGAGCAACAGCCTGCTCGAGGGGCTCGTGTATGGGGCGCGGGCCGGGGCGGCCGCGTCGGCCGAGCTTCTGGCCGAGGCGCCCGACGACGCCTTCCGGGTGCCGCCGATCTCGAATCCGCGGGCCACCGACAACGGTTCCGACGGCGCCGCGCTCGATCTGGCCGACATCCGCAACTCGCTCCAGTCGCTCATGTGGCGCCAGGTGGGTGTCGAACGAACCGGGGCGGAACTCGCAGAGGCGCTCGATGCGGTGGAGGGCTGGTGCCGCTACGTGCTGCCGCGGCAGTTTTCCGACCCCCAGGGCTGGCAGCTGCAGAACATGCTCCAGGTGGCCCGGTTGATGATCGCCTCGGCCCTCGCCCGCGAGGAGACCCGCGGCGTGCACCACCGCGCCGACCACACCGAGCCCGCCGACGCCTGGCTGGCCCACATCGCCTGGCACCGTGGGGCGCGCGAGCCGCGGATCGAGAGCCTGGTCGGGGTCTGACGCGACGGCGTCCGGCCTGTCGAGCGCATTCCGCGGCCACTCCTGCGCACCACGGGACTGCGAGGGGCAAGCCCATGCCAATCGAGACGGCCTTGCTCGCGAGCGAAGGCCGGATGCCGAAAGCGAGCGAGCACGGAGCGAGCGAAGGCCAAGATGGCCGCAGCGAGCGTCCAGCGAGATGGCATGGGCTTGCCGCGGGCCTGCACGAGCAAGGCCCCCCCGAGCCTGTATGGCCTGGTTCGCGTCACTCCCAGGCTCGCGCCGGGGGGCTTTTATGGCGCGGACTGCGGGCCGGACCGGAATGCGAAAGTCGCCCGACCGGGCGGGGATTGCCGCCCCGGCGGGATCGGGAAACAATGGTGGGCCCGTCTCGAAAGTCCCTCCCAGCACTCCCCTCGCGAGTTTCCATGACCGATTCCGGCAAGGATTCCGCCTCCGTGGCCATGATCGAGGCTGACGGCCTCTCGAAGTACTACGGCGACTTCATCGCCATCAAGGACGTCTCCTTCCGCATCCCCCGCGGGGAGATCGTCGCCTTCCTGGGCCCCAATGGGGCGGGGAAGAGCACCACGATGAAGATCCTGACGGGCTACCTGGCCCCGTCGGACGGGCGGGCGCTGATCGCCGGCCACGACATGGCCACCGACCGGCTGGCCGGCGCCGAGCGGCTCGGCTATCTGCCCGAGAACGGGCCGCTCTACCCCGACATGACGCCCCGCAGCCTGCTTGAGTTCTTCGCCGACGCCCGCGGCCTCTCGGGGAGCCGGAAGCGCGAGCGGATCGAGGCGGTCGTGAAGCAGTGCGAACTCGGCAGCGTGATCGGCAAGGCGATCGGCAAGCTCTCCAAGGGCTACCGCCAACGCGTCGGCATGGCCCAGGTGCTCCTGCACGAGCCCGACGTGTTGATTCTCGACGAGCCCACCAGCGGCCTCGATCCCAACCAGATCCGCGAGATGCGGGAGACCATCCGCCGGCTCGGCCAGAACAAGACGATCCTCCTCTCCACCCACATCCTCCAGGAGGTGGAGGCGTTGGCCGACCGCGTGATCCTGATCGCGGACGGCAGGCTGCGGTTCGATGGCACGCCGGCCGAACTCCGCCGGGATGGCCGCGGGCTCGACGAGCGGTTCCACGAACTGACGCGCTCGGCCTGACGGCCGGCCGGGGCCCGCGGGTTCGCCGCCGGGCCGACTTCCAGACATCCCTCGCACAGGAAACCACAGCGATGAAATGGCACGTCCTCGACGCCGTGTTCAAGCGGAACTTCGTCGCCTACTTCTCGAACCCGACGGGCTACGTGTTCATCTGCGTGTTCGTGCTGCTCGGGTCGCTGGCCGCGTTCTGGCCCCCCGAGTTCTTCAACTCGAACCTCGCCAACCTCGACCAGCTCAACCGCTACCTGCCGTTCATCCTGCTGGTGTTCGTGCCGGCGATCACGATGAGCGTCTGGGCCGATGAGCGGCGACAGGGCACCGACGAGCTGCTGCTGACGATCCCCGCGAGCGACCTGGAGGTGGTCGTGGGCAAATACCTCGCCGCCGTGGGGATCTTCACCGCGGCGTTGCTGTTCTCCTGCGTCTGCAACCTGATCATCCTCCTGCTTTGGGGCACGCCCGACGCCGGGCTGTTCCTGGCCAACTACCTCGGCTACTGGTTCACCGGCCTCGCGATGCTGGCGATCGGGATGGTGGCCAGTTTTCTGACGAGCAACCTGACCGTCGGCTTCATCCTCGGCGTGCTGTTCAATGCGCCGCTCGCCCTCGCCGACCGGGCGGGCGCCGTGATGGGCCCGAAGCCGGCCGGCTGGGTGCGGTCGTGGAGCCTGGCCGAGCACTTCGCCGACTTCGGGCGGGGCGTCGTCAGCCTCTCCTCGATCGCCTACTTCCTCGGGATCGTCGCCGTCTGCCTCTACCTGGCGATGGTCCTCATCGGCCGCCGACACTGGGCGGGGCACCGGGGCGGTGGGGGCATGGGCCTCCACTACCTGGCCCGCGCGCTCGGCCTCGCGGCCGGGGCGGTGGGGCTGGCGCTCGTGCTGCGGGCGATCGACGTGCGGGCCGACCTCTCGGAGGAGCGGATTTCGTCGCTGGCTCCCGACACGCGGCGGCTGCTGGGGGCACTGCAGGCCGACCGGCCCATCGACATCAAGGCCTACGTGAGCCCGACCGTGCCGGAGGACTACGCCCAGACCCGGCTCAACCTGCTCAACATGCTGCGTCAGTTCGAGCGGCTCGGGCGGGGCCGGATTTCGGTCGAGGTGATCCCCACGGAGCCCAAGACGGAGCAGGCGGCGCTCGCGGCCCAGCAGTTCGGCATCGAGCCGGTGAACGTGCTGGCCCGAGTCCGGGGCGCCTACCGCGAGGAGGAGATCTTCCTGGGCTGCGCCTTCACGAGCGGCCTGGAGAAGGTGGTGGTGCCGTTCTTCGACAAGGGCACGCCCGTGGAGTACGAGCTGATCCGCTCGATCTGCACCGTCGCCCAGCAGAAGCGGAAGCGGCTCGGCCTGCTCGCCACCGACGCGGAGCTCTCCGGCGGCTTCGACATGATGAGCGGGCAGTCGCGGCCCCGGCAGCCGCTGGTGGACGAACTCGAGAAGCAGTACGACGTCGTCCAGGTGGACGCCTCGGCGCCGATCACGGAGACCTTCGACGTGCTCTTGGCCGTGCAGCCCTCGTCGCTCGGGCCCGAGCAGATGGCCAACTTCGTGGCCGCGGTGAAGGCGGGGCAGCCGGTGGCGATCTTCGAGGATCCGCTGCCGGTGCTGATGCAGGGCGTGCCGGGCACCTCGCAGCCGCGGCGGAGCCCGATGGGGCCGATGGCCATGTTCGGCGGGCCGCAGGGACAGCCGAAGGGCGATCTGAACCTGCTCTGGGAGGCGCTCGGCACCCGGCTGGGCGGCGCCGCCGGCCGCCCGGCGATGGGGCAGTTGGGCGCGGCGCCGTTCATCGTCTACCAGGACTACAACCCGCACCTGAAGCTCGAACTGCCGGCGGAGTTCGTGTTCATCGACGCGAACCTCGAGGGGGACGAGCCGGGCTTCAACCAGCGGGCCGCCGCCACCGCGGGGCTGCAGGAGGTGCTGTTCCCGTTCCCAGGCGGCCTCGAGAAGGTCGAGGGGGCCGACCTCACCTGGACGCCGCTGGTGCGGACGGCCGCCGGCCGCTCCGGCACGATCGGCGTGGAGCAGGTCGAGCGGCTGCTCGGCCAGGGTGAGATGCGGCAGCTGCAGATCTTCGAGAAGCGGCGGGACGATTCACTCGTGCTCGCCGTGCTCGTGGAGGGCAAGCCGGCGGCCCCGCCGCCGGCCGAGGCCAAGGATGCCGCGGGCGCCGCGCCGGCGAAGCCGGTGCGGGCCGTCGTGGTCGCCGACGTTGACCTGCTCGAGGGGCGGATCTTCGGGCTCCGCAGCCGGCCCGACGAGGTGTTCGGCCTCGACTTCGACAACGTGGAGTTCGCGCTCAACCTGCTCGATACCCTCGCGGGCGACGACCGCTTCATCGAGATCCGCAAGCGGAAGCCGAAGCACCGCACGCTCGAGCGGATCGAGGACGCCGTGGCGGGCGCCCGGGCCCAGGCCGACGAGCAGCGGGCGAAGTTCGTGGCCGAGTTCGACGAG
>JBJTAA010000015.1:0-7831 GCA_046090525.1 Planctomycetota bacterium | reverse complement strand
ATGCGGCCCGCGTAGTAGAGGATCCGCTCGGAAAGGGTGGTTTTGCCGGAGTCGATGTGGGCGGAGATGCCCATGTTGCGAAGCTTCGTGAGATCCATGGAATGCAGTCTGAGCAGGGGGAAAACGAACCGGGAACCCCGTGAAGGGGACACCGCCAGGCGGGGGGACGAGAGTCCGGCGGAGCCTGGAATATACTCCCGACCGGGAGAACGCGACAGCCGAGAGGTTTTCGCGGGGGGATTGCCGGCGATTGCACTGGCAGACTGAAAGTCCGCCCCACACAACACCAACCCCCGTGGGGCCTATTTCCAAGCCGCCAAACCCGTGACTCGTGGGGCAGGTTTTCAACCTGCCAAAACCGACTCCACCACCCCAACCCCCTTGCCACCACCCTCCATGCCGCTCGACACCACCTCCGCCACCGCGCCCGACCACGGCCCCGCCGAGCCCTGGCTGACCTGCGTGGGCCCGCTGGCCCTGTTTCTCGTGGCCGGGGCCCTCGAGCCGACGCCCTCGGGCGGCCTCCTGGCCTCGCTCGGCATCCCTTACGCGGCCTATCCGGCGATCTACGCCCTGCGGATCGCCTCCACGCTCGCCCTGCTCGGCCGCGTCTGGCCCCACATCCGGGCGTGGGTGGGGCGGCCCACGTGGTGGCCGCCGCTCTTGGGGCTCCTGCTGGTGGTGCCGTGGGTGGTGCTCGCCAAGCTCCAGCACGACGCCGGCTGGACCTTCGGGGCCGCCGAACGGGCCGGCTACAACCCGTTTCTGCCCGAGCACCTGGGCCCCGACTCACCCTGGGCGTGGGCGTTTCTGGTGGTGAGAGGGCTGGGGCTCGTGGTGATCGTGCCGATCATCGAGGAGCTTTTCGTGCGCGGCTTCCTGATGCGGTATGTGATCAAGGAGCAGTTTTGGGAGGTGCCCTTCGCGACGCTCACGGCCGCCTCCGCCGGCGCCTGCATGGCCTATGCCGTGGCGAGCCATCCCGGCGAAGCGATCGCCGCCGCGGGTTGGTTCGCCGTGGTGAGCGGCATCGCCGCCGCCACACGCAAGCCGATCGACTGCATCCTCTGCCACGCCGCCACGAACCTCGCCCTCGGGGCGTATGTGCTCGCGACCGGCGAATGGTGGCTCGTGTGAGGCACGCTTTGGCAAGTAGGGGCGGGCATCCTGCCCGCCCATGGCATGAGGCCAGCGTCGGAAAGTGGGGGCGGGATTGTATCCCGCCCATGACCTCGTGCCGCGGAGCCCGTGAGCCGCGCGGCAAGCGGCCCGCCAGTCCACCGGCCCCCCGCCAGTCGCTTGCGAGTGCATTAGAACATCCGTACACTGAGGGGCGATCCCCCCAGAGGAGACCTCCGATGAGCCCCGAGACGCTGCGCATGTGGCTGGCCAAGCGACCCTTCGAGCCCTTCCGCGTGACGACCTCCAGCGGCGAGACCTTCGACGTCCGCCATCCCGAGATGGCCATGTTGACCATGCGGGAGTTTCTCGTGGGCATCGGCGAGCGCGACGGCATCCCCGCCCGCTACAAGACCGTCGCCTTACAGCACATTACCGCCGTCGAGCCGCTCGATTCGGCCACCGCAGCCTGAGGCCGCCGGCCAGACGCATCCATGCCCGTCACCCGCCGCGGACGCCTGGCCCCGACGCCCACCGGCTTTCTCCATGTGTGCCACGCCCGCACCTTCGCGGTGGCGGCTGAGCGGGCCGGCTCAGCCGGGCTCGTGATGCGGATCGAGGATCTCGACGGACCCCGCTGCCGGCCCGAATACACGGCCGCCGCGCTCGATGACCTCCGCTGGCTCGGCCTCCGCTGGACCGAGGGACCGGACGTGGGCGGCCCGCACGCGCCTTACGTGCAGAGCGAGCGGACGGCCTGGTATCTCGAAATCTGGCGGCGGCTCGAAGCCGCGGGTGTGATCTATCCGAGCCCGCACTCCCGCCGCGACGTCGAGGAGGCCGCCACCGCACCGCACGACGCTCCAGGAGCCCGGTCACTCCGTGACTCAGGAGCCCGGTCATGCCGTGATTCAGGAGCCCGGTCACTCCGTGACCGGGAGATGGGAGACGATGACTCAACTCTGACCCGGTTCCGGAGGAACCGGGCTCCTGACGGGTCACTCGGTGACCGTGACTCAGGAGACCGGTCACTCCGTGACCGGGACACGCAAGACGATGACTCAACTCTGACCCGGTTCCGGAGGAACCGGGCTCCTGAGGAGCCGATCTTTCCGCCGGGGCTGCGGCCGAGTCGCTGGGAGCGGGCAAGCGCGCCAGGCGGTGTGCCCTGGCGGTTTCGGGTGCCGGACGGCCGGGTGATCGAGTTTCAGGACGGTCTCTGCGGCACCGTGCGCCGCACCGCGGGCGTGGACTTCGGCGACTTCGTGGTCTGGCGGCGGGACGACCTGGCCGCCTACGAGCTGGCCGTGGTGGCCGACGACCATGCGATGGAGATCGCGGAGGTGGTGCGCGGGGCCGACCTGCTCACGAGCACCGCCCGGCAGATCCTGCTCTACGAGGCCCTCGGCTGGACCGCCCCCGCCTTCGCCCACGCACCGCTCGTCTGCGACGCGAGCGGCCAACGGCTCGCCAAGCGGTCCGGCGGCCTCGCGATCCGCGACCTCCGGGCCGCCGGCTGGACGCCAGCCGACGTCCTGACGCGACCGCTGCCGGCCTCCTGACGTAGCCGCGGGCTTCCAGCCCGCGGAATCCGCTCGTCACTCGGGACCGCTTTCGGCGGGCAAGATGCCCGCCGCTACCGAGGCACGCCCCTCCTCCTCGTAGCCACGGGCTTCCAGCCCGTGGAATCCGGCCACCACCCCCATCGACGCCCCGGCGTCAACAAGCCAGCCACCCACAATCGGCGGGACACAGTCCCGCCGCCACTTTCCGCGTGTAGTGTATAGATGTACACTCTCTGAGCCTGCATTCGATTGCAGCATTCAAATGCAGTATTCTTTTGGAGAAGGGTTCCGGCATGTCGTGGCGACACGTCGTCTGGGATCCGACTCCCGGCGGGAACGTCGAACACATCGAAGAACACGGTCTGACGACCGATGACGTCGATCACGTTCTGCTGCACCCGGAAGCGCATGGCGTCAGCCAGAGTTCCGGCCGGCCTTGCCTGTTCGGACACCTTCTGGATGGGCGATTCATCGTCGTGGTGTATGAACAAGAAGGCGATACGCTCATTCCAGTGACCGCCTACGAGGTTGACGAGCCCGGCCGGCGGGTGTGATATGCCCAGAAAACTCTCGCACATCAACCGCCGTTTATCCCGCGCCGAGCGAGACACACACGCCCGCATTCGCGAGGCGGCGGCCATCGACTTTCCACCGAAAACAACGGGTCGGCAGAAGCGGCCCCTCGGCGGTATTCCAGCGAGGATTCGTGCAGCCCGCGAAGCCCAGGGACTGACGTGGTATGCCCTCGCGAAGCGTGCCGGAATCCGCAATCAGGCGACGGTGCGCGACCTCGAACAGGGCAAGGACGTGCGGCTGTCGAATCTCGAGCGGGTCGCCCGAGCCCTCGGGTTGTCCCTGGAGCTCGTGGGCTGACGGGCCGCTTTCGGCGGGACACAGTCCCTCCGCCACTTTGGCCTCAAGGTAGCCATGTCGGTTCACACTGTGGCCAAGACTCCCAAGAAAAGTGGCCATGTGGGTTCACCCTGTGGCCGAGGCTCCCAAGAAAAAGTGGCCACGGGTCTCTGACCCGTGGAATCCGGCTTCCCTCGCCCCCCCAGCTTGCCTGACCCGCACGACACGGGCTTCCGTCACATCCGGACCGCGGGCGGGTCGATTTCTCCGCTACCGGCGCGGCGGGCATGTCGCCCGCTGCGCTGCCAGCCCCGGCGGAGGCCCACCCTTGGACATCTCGGTCATCGTCTCGACCTACGAACGGCCCGGCCACCTGGAACGCTGCCTTGCGTCGCTCGAGGCCCAGCAGGGCGTGGACGGCAGGTTTGAAGTGATCGTGACCGACGACGGCTCCAAGGACGGGACGCTCCGACTGCTCGCCACGACCGCCCGCCGCGTGCACTTCCCGCTCAGCTTCACCACGCACGAGCACGACGGCTTCCGGCTGGCCCGCTGCCGCAACGAGGGCGTGGCCGCCTCTCGGGCCCCCTACCTGCTCTTCACCGACGGCGACTGCATCCTGCCGCCGGACCACCTCCGCATCCATCTCGAGGCACGCCGGCCCGGCCGGATCGTGGCGGGCGACTGCCTGCGGCTCGACGAGGCCGCCAGCAACGCGGTCGACGCGGAGTCGCTGCGGGCCGGAAAGTTTCCCTGGCCGCTGCCGGCCGGCGAACGCTGGCGGCTCGCGGCGAAGGGCCTGCGGGCCAAGCTCTACGAGATCGTGCGGACGCCGCTGCGGCCCCGCCTCTCGGGCAACAACATCGGCGTCTGGCGGGCCGATTACGAGCGGGTGAACGGCTTCGACGAGCAGTTCGTAGGCTGGGGCCTCGAGGACCGCGACCTCCAGGTGCGGCTCGAGCGGCTCGGCCTGCGGGCCTGGTCGATCCTCCTCCGGACTGCGCCGGTGCACCTCTGGCACCCGCCAGCCCCCAGCTTCGCCCGCAACAACGAAGGCACCGCGAACCTCGAGTATTTCCGCTCGCTCGAACACCGCCCGACCTTCTGCGTGGACGGCCTCTTGAAGCCTGCCGACCTGCCGTCGATCCTGACGCTGCCGCACGCCGCACCGGAGCCCGCCCGTCGGGCGGCCTAGGCCATGTGGTCGCTCCGCCGAAGCAGCCGCGAGGCGTGCTCGCCGCGGCCGATCGACGTGACGGCCCCGCAGGCGGCCCACCGCCGTGGAACGCACCGCGTGGCTGCGGCCGTGGACGGCCGGACGATCTGGTTCGAATCGGCCGAGGTGCCGCTGGACGCCGCAAGCGAGGCCTTCGGAGCCGCACTCCTCGTGCCGGCCCTGCATGCGGGCCGGCCGCTGCGGTTGGCCGGACACGTCTGCGAGGAGTGGGGAGCGAACCTCGCGCGGCTGACGGATGAGTTTCGACGGCTCTGGTATCCCGACGCGCCGCGGCCACTCGCGGTGCCCGGGGAACCACGGACCGGAAGCCCGCGGCGACAGGGGACAGACGCACCCGTGGCGGAGGGGAGCTTGCCCGCCGTGACCGACTCGTATGGCCAGCCGATTCCACGGGCTGGAAGCCCGTGGCCACGAGGATCGACCGCCCTCTGCTTCTCCGGCGGCGTCGACGCCTTCCACACGCTCCTCGCCTCGGGGCACGAGACCGACACGCTCGTCTACGTGGTGGGCTATGACGTGCGACTCCGCGACCGGCGGCGGGCCGACGCCGTAACAACGCTCGTTCGCGCCGTGGCCGCCGAGACCGGCCGCCGCGCCGTCGTGATCACCACCAACCTCCGGCGGCATCCGCTCGTGAAGACCGCCCCCTGGGTGCGGGCCTTCGGCGGGCCGCTGGCCGCGGTCGGGCACCTGCTCGGCCCGGCGACCGGCCGGATCCTGCTCTCGAGCGATGGGCTCGGCTTCGAACACCCGGAGGTGGGCTCGCGGCCCTCCACGGATCCCCTGCACGGCTCGGCCAGGCTCGCCGTCGAGCACGTGGCCGGACGTGTGACGCGGCTCGAGAAGATCGCCCGGCTGGCCGGTGAGCCGCTCGTGCAACGACACCTGCGGGTCTGCTGGCAACGCTCGACGGACGGCCTCAACTGCGGCCGATGCGAGAAGTGCATCCGCACGATGCTCGCCCTCGACGCCTGCGGCATGCTGGGTCGCTTCGCCGGCTTCGATCACGGCAAGGGGCTCGTGGCGGCGATCGACGGCCTGGAGAGCGTGGACGGCGTGGTGGAGTCGTTTTACCGGGATCTGCTCGGCCAGGGGCTGTCAGCCGCGGCGGCCGCGGCAGTGACGCGGCTGCTGGCGCGGAGCGACGATCAGCCCCATGTGGCGGCTGGTTTGCAACCCGCCGAAACCGGCCCGCATGGCGAACGGATTCCACGGGCTGGAAGCCCGTGGCCACGAGGGACAGACGCACCCGTAGCGGCGGGCATCTTGCCCGCCGAGACCGGCCTGCATGGCGAAAGGATTCCACGGGCTGGAAGCCCGTGGCTACGAGGGACATCCGGCAAACGCCACCGCCTGCTCTCGCCCGCCGCCTTCGCTGACGTCTGCCAGCCGCTTGTGGGCCGACGCGTCGGCTATGTGCGGCCCGAGGGCAACGTGGGCGACCACCTGATCGAAGTCGCCATGATGCAGCTCTTCGCGGAATACGGCATCCGCTGGCGGCTCGTCTCGCCCGCCGCCGCGGGCGCTCCCGACGGCCTCGACCTGCTCGCCTTCGGGGGCGGCGGCAACATGGGCACCCGTTACACCGGGAACCACGCCCTCCGCACGCAGGCGCTCGCCACGGGCCTGCCCGTCGTGATCCTGCCGCAGTCGTTCACGTCTCCCGAAGACCGGCCGTTTGCGAAGGTGTTCGTGCGCGAGCGGGGCAGCCTCGCCCTGCGGCCCGACGGGATCCTCGCGCCCGACCTCGCGCTCGGGCTCGCGACCGCGGAGCCGGCTCGCCCCGACCGTGAGCTCGGCGTCTATCTGCGGCGCGACCAGGAGCGGGGCGGCCGCAAGCCGCTCTTCGCCCGCGACCCTGTGCGGCTGTTTCGCGACCCCTTCGCGTATCTCGCCTTTGCGGCCCGCCATCGCCGGATCGTGACCGACCGGCTCCACTTCGCCGTGGCCGGCCTGCACGCCGGCCGCGACGTGACGCTGGTGGCCAACGACTACCACAAGAACCGCTCGATGCACGAGACCTGGCTGGCCGACCTGGGCTGCCGGTTCGCCGCGACGCCTGCCGAGGCGCTGGGCCGCCGCGCCGCCTGACCACACCCCGTAGCCGCGGGTTTCCAGCCCGCGGAATCCGCTCGCCACCGCCACCGGCTTCAGCGGGCAAGATGCCCGCCGCTACTGGTCGAGTACGAACGCCAGCCCGCAGAGCAGCCGAATCGGGCTGCCGTCTCGGAGTGCTGTGCGTGTGCGCAGACGCTGGTCGGCCGGCGGCAAGACCTCCGCGAGCACCCGCCCGTCCAGATGCTCGGCCATGAGCGATCGCAACGGCTCGACCGCGTGGCGGACTTGCCGCCAGCGGGGCTGATCCACGTCGAAGAGCCGTTCGTAGCGGCGCGGGTCGCTCCCCGGCAGGAACGGCCGCACAGCCCGACGCAGCCGTCGGCCGAGCGACCGGGCCGCAAGGACGAGCGGCCCCGGCGGTCGCCCGGCCGGCAGGAGCGGTTCGAAGGTGAACGAGTTGGTATCGAGCGGGATCGCCGCGAGATCCGGACGGCGGGCCACGAGGATCGCCTTCTCGAGGCCCCGGTTGGCGAAGGTCGGCACGGACAGGCCAAAGATGGCCGAGAAGAAACGCCGGTCGGTCGCCGGCATCAGGGGCCACGCCAGGAAGGATGTCTGGTGGAGCGCCGCGGCCAGATGATTGCGGACCCGCTGGTTCCACCGCACCAAGGCCGACTGCCGTTCCACCGGCAGAGGGCCGGAGGTGCAGAAGCGTTCCAAAGCTCCGAGCGCCTCGCCGAGCAAGTGGCCGCCGTCGGCGCCAAGCAGTGCCGGCAGCCGCGTCACCGGCACGCCCCAGGCATTCACCATCGTCACGAGGCCGTCGAATGACCAGGTCTGCGTGTCGGCGTAGTAGCCGTTGTGCTTCGAGATCGGCTCGAACACCCAGTCATAAGGAATGCCCGACCAGAGATACCGGGCCTTCGTGGCAGCCGACCGCAGTCCGCAGGCGAAGTCGTCGCCCCCGGGGCCGCTCGAGAGGTGGTTGAACCGCACGGCC
>JBJTAA010000014.1:0-5282 GCA_046090525.1 Planctomycetota bacterium | reverse complement strand
CCAAGACGAAGCTCGGCAACGGCGAGGTGGAGGGGATCATCAACTCCGCCGTCGGCGACTACCTCGGGAGGTACCTGGAGGAGAATCCCAAGAGCGCCAAGGCGATCGTCCAGAAGGGCGTGCTCGCCGCCGAGGCTCGCGAGGCGGCGAAGAAGGCCAAACAGTTGCTCCGCGAGCGGAAGGGAGCCCTCTCCGGCGGCGGCCTGCCGGGCAAGCTCCGCGACTGCACCAGCCGTGACGTGGAGCGGTGCGAGCTCTATCTCGTGGAGGGCGATTCGGCCGGGGGCAGCGCCGAGGGGGGGCGACATCGCGAGTACCAGGCGATCCTTCCGCTCCGCGGCAAGATCATCAATGCGTACAAGAGCCGCGACGACAAGGTGCTCGCCAACGAGGAGGTGCGGAGCGTGATCTCGGCGATCGGGGCCGGGATCGGCCAGGAGGCCGACCTCTCCAAGCGGCGGTACGACAAGGTCGTGATCATGACCGACGCCGACGTCGACGGGTCGCACATCCGCACGCTCTTGCTCACCTTCTTCTACCGGCAG
This sequence comes from Planctomycetota bacterium, assembly GCA_046090525.1. Classification (GTDB taxonomy): domain Bacteria; phylum Planctomycetota; class Planctomycetia; order Pirellulales; family UBA1268; genus QWPN01. Next base: position 4,737 of record JBJTAA010000014.1, on the reverse strand, counting down.
ATGTACCGGCTGGTGGCCGAGGGGCACGTGTACGTGGCCCAGCCCCCGCTGTTTCGCGTGCGCACGAAGAAGCAGACCTACTACGTGCAGACGGAGGAGGAGATGAAGAGTCAGCTCCTCGAGCAGGGGCTCGGGGAGGGCGTCTTCCTGCCCGGCGACGGCCGCGAGATCGCCGGCGAGGAGATGCATCGCCTCTGCCGCACGCTCTCCGGCCTGGAGGACGCCCTGGTGGCGCTCGAGAAGCGGGGCGTGAGCCTCCGCGACCACGCCGCCCGCCGCGACTCGGCCTCGGGCCGCCTGCCGATGTATCACGTCTACTACGGCACCGAGGAGCGCTGGTTCTCGAGCCGCGATGAACTCGAGGCCTTCGTCAAGGGCAAGGAGAAGGCCGCCGGCGGCACGCTCGCCGTGGGGCGGATCGAGGAGTCGGTCGCCGCCGGCGACACGACGCCCGGCACGGCCCACGACACGGGGCATGACCAGCTGGTGGTGGTCGACCTGCACGAGGTGCGGAGCATCAACTCGGGGCTCAGGGAGCTCGAGGGGATGGGCTTCGGCATCGACAGCCTCCTGCCCCAGGACCGCACCGGCAGCGAGGAGCCCCGCTACACGCTCAAGCGCGGGGAGAGCGAGATCGGCCTCGAGGACCTGCGCGGCCTGCTCGCAGCGGTGCGGCGGGCCTGGGAGAAGGGGCTCTCGATAACCCGCTTCAAGGGGCTCGGCGAGATGAATGCCGAGGAGCTCCGCGAGACGACGCTCGATCCCGCCAACCGGACGCTCGTGCGGGTGACGATGACCGACGCGGCCGCCGCCGACGACCTGTTCCGGGTCTTGATGGGGGAGAAGGTCGAGCCGCGGCGGGAGTTCATCGAGAAGCACGCGCTCGACGTCAAGAACCTCGACGTCTGACCATCCGTGGAGAACGTGCTCCATGGCCGGCCAGCTTGACGTCCTCGCCGCCGCGGGCGGCCTCGCGCCGCTCGTGACCGCGGTGGCCCATCCCTGCGACGCGCCGGCGCTGGCCGCGGCGCTCGCGGCCCGCGACCGGGGCCTGATCGTGCCGATCCTCGTCGGCCCCGAGCCGCGGATCCGGCACGTGGCGGCGGAGGCGGGGCTCGATCTGGCCGGGGCGAGCATCGTTCACGCGCCCCACAGCCACGCGGCCGCGGCCCGGGCGGTCGAACTCGTCCGTCGGGCCGAGGCCGAGGCGATCATGAAGGGGAGCCTGCACACCGACGAACTCCTGGCGGAGGTCGTGCACCGCGAGACGGGCCTGCGGACGGCCCGTCGGATCAGCCATGTGTTCGTGCTCGAGGTGCCGGGCTACGACCGCTTGCTCCTGGTCACCGACGGGGCGGTGAACATCGACCCGTCGCTCGAGGAGAAGGCCGACATCGTGCAAAACGCGATCGATCTGGCCGTGGCGCTGGGGATCGAGCGGCCGAAGGTGGCGATTCTCTCGGCCGTGGAGACGGTGACCTCGAAGCTGCGCTCCACGCTCGACGCCGCCGCGCTGTGCAAGATGGCCGACCGGCGGCAGATCTCCGGCGGGATCATCGACGGCCCCCTCGCCTTCGACAACGCCGTGTCGGCCGAGGCCGCCCGCACCAAGGAGATCGAGTCGCCGGTGGCGGGGCGGGCCGACATCCTCGTGGCCCCGGATCTCGAGAGCGGCAACATTCTCGCGAAGCAGTTCGGATACTTTTCGCGGGCCACCGCCGGCGGCATCGTGCTCGGGGCGCGCGTGCCGATCATCCTCTCGAGCCGGGCCGACTCGGCCGCCTCCCGCCTGCTGTCGTGCGGCGTGGCCGTGCTCTTCGCCCGCCGAGCCCGGGCGGCCGGACCATGACGGCCCCGGTCGTCCCTCGGATCCTGGTGCTCAACGCCGGGTCGAGCAGCATCAAGTGTGGCGTCTACGCGGTCGGTGCCCCGGGGCAGGCCTGTCTGGGGCGGGTGCACTGCGATCTCCGGGATGACGGCTATCGGCTCACGACGACGACGACCGGGCCGGCGCAGGGCGAAGTTCTCCCGCTGCCGGCGGGCGGGGAGCCTTGGGCGGCGGCGCTCGCCATGACCCTCGAGCGGGCGGTGGCCGCAGCGGCCGGGCCGGTCGTGGCCGTGGGGCACCGGATCGTCCACGGCGGCCTCGAGTTCGCGGGGCCGGTGGCGGTGGACGGGGCCGTGCTCCGGCGGCTCGAGGCGCTCGAGCCCCTGGCCCCGTTGCACCAGCCGCAGAACCTGGCGGGCATCCGCGCGGCAGGCCGGGCTGCCGTCGGGGCGGTGCAGGTGGCCTGCTTCGACACGGCCTTCCATCGCACCTGCCCTCCGGAGGCGATGCGGTTCGCGATTCCCCGCCGCTGGCACGACGCCGGCATCCGACGCTACGGCTTCCACGGGCTCTCCTACGAGTCGATCGTGGCCCGGCTGCCGGAGGTGGCAGGCGGGGTTCCGCGGCGCACGATCGTCGCCCACCTGGGCGCCGGGGCGAGCCTGTGCGGGATGCTGGAGGGCGCGAGCGTGGTCACCACGATGGGCTTCACGCCCCTCGACGGCCTGGTGATGGCGACGCGGAGCGGCGGCATCGATCCCGGTGCCGTGCTGCACCTCGTGCTCCGCGCGGGCCTTTCGGCCGCCGCGGTGGAGCGGATGCTCACCCGCGAGTCGGGCCTGCTCGGCGTGTCGGGCACGAGCGGTGACATGCGGGTGCTCCTGGCCTCCGGCGACCCGGCCGCGGCCGAGGCGGTGGAGCTCTTCTGTTATCGGGCGGCCCGGGAGATCGGGTCGCTGGTGGCGGCCCTGGGCGGTCTCGACGCGCTCGTGTTCACCGCCGGCATCGGCGAGCACTCGGCCGAGATTCGCCGCCGCATCGCCACGCGGCTCGGGTGGCTCGGGCTGGAACTCGACGCCGCCGCCAACGACGGCCACGGGCCCTGCATCACGAGCCCCGCGAGCCGCGTGGCCGCCTGGGTGATTCCGACCGACGAGGAGGGCGTGATCGCCGCCCACGCCGCCCGAATCTGGCGCACCCCCGAGGAGCCCGGTTCCATTGGAACCTGCTCGGCGACCTCGCCAGGTCCGGCGTGATCCGGTCACGGCGTGACCGGACTCCAGGCGTCTGCTACTTCACGTCGATCAGTTCGACCAGGAAGTGGAGCGTGGCGTTCGGCGGAATCACGCCTCCCGCCCCGCGGGCGCCGTAGCCCAGGTTGCTCGGGATCTCGAGCTCGATCATCCCCTCCTCGCCCACGAGCTGCATCCCCTCGGTCCAGCCGGGGATCACGCCATTGAGCGGAAACTCGATCGACTCGCCCCGTTGGTAGGAGCTGTCGAACACCTTCCCGCCGTCGAGCCAGCCGTGGTAGTTGACCTCGACGGTGTTCGTGGCCTTGGGCTTGCCGCCGGCTCCCTTCCGCAGGATCCGGTACTTGAGGCCCGAGGGGGTGGTGGTGAACTCCAGGGGCGCATCGGCGTCGATCGGGCCTGCGCCCTCGGGAAGCTTGGGGTGGGGGACGTCGGCGGCCATGCTGAACTCCGGGGTGAAGAGGGCGAGGGACAGAATGAGGACGGTGGCGAGGGACCGCATCGCGGAAGGCTCCGGGGGAGGGGCGAATCGGATCGAGACTCTACCCGAAACTCACGTCCCGCGGGCGAGCAGGGCCTCGATCTCGTCGGGCTCGATCGGCACGTGGGCACAGAGGTCGACCGGTCCCTGTTCGGTGACGAGCACGTCGTTTTCCAGGCGGACGGCCAGCTGCTCGTCGGGGATGTAGATCCCGGGCTCGACGGTGATCACCCAGCCGGGCTCGAGCGGGCCGTCCACCGGGGCGATGTCGTGCACCCCCAGCCCGAGCGAGTGCCCCAGGCCGTGCATGAAGTACTTCCGGCAGGCCGGCTCCTCGGCGCTGTCCCGGGCCGCCTCCTCGGGCGTGAGCAGCCCCAGCCCCACGAGCTCGCCGGCCATCTCGACCTGGGCCGCCCGCTTCCAGGCGCGGAGCGAGGTGCCGGGCAAGGCCCGGGCGATCGACGACCTGAGCACCCGCAGGACCGCCTCGTAGACGGCCCGCTGCCGCGGGGTGAACCGGCCGCTCGCCGGATAGGTGCGGGTGAGATCGGCACAGTAGTTGGCGTAGGAGGCGCCGACGTCCACCAGCACGAGGTCGCCCGAGCGGCATTCCGCCTCGTTGTCGAGGTAGTGGAGCACGCAGGCGTTGCGTCCCGAGCCGACGATCGGCTCGTAGGCCATCCGGCCGCGCCGCCTGAGGAACTCGGCCGTGAGTTCCGCCTCGAGCTCGTATTCCATGACGCCCGGCCGGAGCGCCGCGAGCATCCGCCGCAGGCCGGCGTCGGTGATGTCGATGGCCCGCCTCATGAGGGCCACCTCGGCCGGGCTCTTCACGGCCCGCAGCCGCCGCATCACGGGCGCCAGCCGCTCGTAGCGGTGGAGCGGATACTTCGCGATCAGCCGCCGCGCCATCCGTAGGGCCCGGTCCTCGACCTCGCCGCCGGCCCGCTCGTGCTCGTTGGAGTCGAGCCACACGCTCTCGCTCTCGCACATGAGCGCATGGAGCGTGCCCGGGAGGTCGGAGAGCCAGCGGATCTTGGCGATGCCGGAGATCGCCTGGGCCTTCTCCTTCGTCAGCTTCTCCCCTTCCCAGGTCGCCAGGTGCTCGTTCGGCTGCCGGACGAAGAGCAGCTCGCGGGCGGCCGGATCGGTCGCCTGCGGGCAGAGGACGAGCA
>JBJTAA010000013.1:0-31664 GCA_046090525.1 Planctomycetota bacterium | reverse complement strand
TTGTGGTTGATGACGTACGGCGGCGGCCCGTCGGGCGGCTACATCATCGACTACTCAGTCAGACCGCGGGTAGTCTCCCGTTGGCACGAAAGGTTTGGTCAGGATACTGTAATCACTCCGTTGCCAACAACGCGACGCCTTCTCTTTACAAATAGGCATGAAGACACGCCCGAAGGTCATGTCCATGAGTTCACCGTCGCACAGGTCGAGGCCATGAACCTGGAGGAGCTCGACTACGCGTACGCCACGGAATGGTATGTCCGCTTCGCCAACACGCTCCTGAAGAACGTGCTGCTCCCCGACCGCACCGGCGTCCGCCGAAGAGTGGACGGGGAGGGCGGGGAGCACAAAAAATACTTCCTCGCGTCTCACGGCTGGCTGGTCCTGTCGGGGGGAAACCCGCAGGTCTACCACGACATGCGGACGACGTACGAGAACCGCGGCGACGACGATTTCCGTTGGCTCGCGCACCTGCTGAAGTGGGAGAGGAAGCTGGGCGGTCCGGCAACGATGCCGGCGCTCTGAACGCGGAAGGCCTCGTGACACCGCAGGCGCGCCGCGACGCTTCTCCCTGTCCCGCCGGGAGAGGGGACCAGACGCAGCTGCGACGCGCGAGAAGGCGTCCCGCCCGCAGAAATCCTCATCTTGACTTGCCCCCGTCCGCCTTCGCGTCGACGTCTACCTCAGGAGCAAGTTCATCATGGCCAAGAAAGCCGTCGCCGACGTGGATGTGAAGGGGAAGAAGGTACTGATGCGGGTCGATTTCAACGTCCCCCTGGAGGGCGGCAAGATCACCGACGACCGCCGGATCGTGCAGGCGATGCCGACGATCAAGAGCGTGATCGAGCGCGGCGGGCGTGCAGACGCCCAAGGCCACCGACCACTGGGGCCGTCGGCTCACGCTCGCGATCCCCTTCGGCCGCTGCGAGACGGTGCTCCGCGCCGGCCGCGAGGAGTTTCGCTGGGCGGCGCCCCACGAGGCCTTCTTCATTCCGGCCGGCCAGCGGATCGAGGCGGAGAGCGGCGCTCTCGGCTGCAGGCCTCGACGACGCGCTGCTCCGCACGGTCGTGATGATGCGCCGGCCCGACCTGTTCTTCGCACCGCAGTGGGCCTCACCGGCTGCTCGCGGCCGAGCCGGGAGCCACGATTCGCGAGATCGCCGCGGCCTGCGGCCTGCCGCGGATGGCCACGCTGATCCCGGAATGCGCGAGCCGGTTCGGCGAGCTGCCGAGCGAGACGCTCGCCCCCATTCGTATCGATTCGCCCGACACGTCGAGACAGCGGGTCGCGATGCGGGTCATGCAGGGCGGCCACGACGTGCCGGACGAAAAGCTCGCCGCACAGTTCCAGCGAACGCTTGCCAATCTCGAGCGGGCCATCACAATGCTCCCGGTGGTCATCGTCTTCGACAACACGGACCTCGCCCGGCCGTTTCAGCTCGCGGCCGTCTCCAAAAACGGCACCCAGATCGGTTGGGCCAACCGAACTGCCCCATCCAAGCCTCTGCGAGACCGACCGATGGCACTCACGGGTGTGGCCGAGTGGAAGGAAATCATCGTCGTCTCCGACGAGGAGGGGCGCACCTACGTGGTGAACTGCGGCTGGGGCGTGGAACCGCCCGTCGCCTACATCCCCGCCGCGGCCATGTGGCGGGCGAAGGTGCCCGCATGGCTCCATGACCGCCGCGACGAGGTGATCACCGTCCTCGAATCGCTGCACCACGTCGTGGAAGAAGAGACTTTCTAGATCGCGGCTCGAAGCGGCCACCCGCGGCCAAAAACCGCCCTGCCGGGGGATTGGGTAGGATTGGAGCCCGCGCATGGCCCAGCCGGCCGTCGCAGCCCGGGAGCCCGCCCTCACGCCGCCAGCCATGCCCGACAGCCCTCTCGACCCGACGACGTGGCTCGACGCCACGTTCTGGCTGACGGCCGCCGCGATCTTCGGGCTGCTCCTGCTCTCGGCCTTCTTCTCGGGCTCCGAGACCGCCCTCACGGCCGCCTCCCGTGGCAAACTCCGGGCGCAGGCCGACAAGGGCTCCCGCGGCGCCGCCTCGGCCCTGGCCGTCAAGGAGGACGACGAGCGGATGATCGGGGCCCTGCTCCTGGGCAACAACGTGGTCAACATCCTGGCCGCGTCGCTGGCCACGGCCCTGCTCACGCGGGTGTTCGGCACGACCGGGGTGGCCGTGGCCACGCTCGTCATGACGGCGCTCGTGCTCGTCTTCGGCGAGGTGCTCCCGAAGACGCTCGCGATCACCATCCCCGAGGCGGCCGCCGCTCGCGTCGCCCCGGTGGTGCGTCTCTTGATGTGGCTCTTCGGCCCCGTGATCTCGCTCGTGCAGGGGCTCGTGCGAGGCGTCCTCCGCGTGTTCGGCGTGAGAACCGATCCCACTCGCCACGTGCTCTCCGTCCACGAAGAGATCGCCGGCGCCATCGCCCTGGGCCACTCCGAAGGGGCGATGGAGAAGGAGGACCGCGACCGGCTGCTCGGCGCCCTCGACCTCGCCCATCGGTCGGTGAGCGAGATCATGAAGCACCGCAGCCAGATCGAGATGGTCGACGGCGACCGGCCGCCCACCGAGATCATCGCCCAGGTGCTCGCCAGTCCCCACACGCGGCTGCCCGTCTACCGGGGCAGCGACGAGAACATCCTGGGCGTGATCCACGCCAAGGAGTTGCTGCGGGCGATGGAACGGCTCCTGCGGGCCGAGCAGGGCGACTGGGCGGCCCTCCGCGACCTCGACGTGCTCGAGGTGGCGATGCCCCCGTACTTCGTCCCCGAAACCACGCCGCTCGACGAGCAGATGCGGCAGTTCCTCAGGCGTCACACCCACTTCGCCTTGGTGGTGGACGAGTATGGGGCGCTCCAGGGCCTGATCACGCTCGAGGACATCCTCGAGGAGATCGTCGGCGAGATCACCGACGAGCTCGATGTCCGCGAGGAGAAGGCGATCGAGAAGACGGCGGCGGGCGACTACCTGGTGGACGGCACCCTCTCGATCCGGACGCTCAATCGGGCCCTCGACTGGCACCTCCCCGATCAGGAGGCCAACACCGTGGCCGGTCTGGTGATCCACGCGGCCCGGGTCATTCCGGAGGTGGGCGCGGCCTACGACCTCCACGGTTTCCGGTTCGAGGTGGTGGGCAAGGAGGGCAACCGGCTCACCCGCCTGCGGGTCAGCCCCCTGCCGTCGGACCGGGCTCCCGGCTGACCGGCTCGCCGGAACGGCCTTGCGGCCCGGCCGCGGCCCCCCTATACGTCCCCGTCCGCGCCCGCCCTCTGGTTCGGCGGCGGCGGTCCTCCGGTGCGCCATGCTCGCGAGCCACGGCCAATCCCCGCCGCCCCGCCCCATGCTCGCGCCGCTGGTCGTCCTCCTGGCCGTCGCCGGCACGCTCTGCGCAAGCGACCCCGTGCTCGCCCAGCGGCTCGAGCACTCGATCGAGGAGGCCGCCGGCACGGTGCCGCAGGCGGCCGTCGCCCCGGCGGTCACCAACGCCTCGCAGCCGGCCCTGGTCCCGCACGTGCCCAAGGCGGTGGCGCGGCCGGAAGGCTGGCCGACCGGATCGGCCGCCTCCGAGGCCGCCCGCCACGTACTCTCGACGATCCGCCTGAACCCCGCCGAGCCCCTCGTGCCGCTGGCCGAAGGCTCCGCCGATGGGAGCGGCGTGCGGCCGGCCCAATACAGCGAGCCCGTGCCCCCCACGGCCGAGTCGCCCGAGGCCCAGTCGCTCGAGGCGGCGCTCGTGGTGGCCCGGGTCGGGCCCGAGGTCGTGCTCGAGGCCGACCTGCTCACGCCCAAGGCGCTCGAGTGGCTCGCCCAGGTGAGCCCCGGGCTGCCCCCCGAGAAGATCCGCGAACTGCGGCTCCAGATCTGCAAGCAGGTGATCGACCAGCACATCGAGACCCTGCTCGTCTACGTCGACGCCTGCCGGGAGATCCCGGAGGACAAGCTCCCCGAAATCCGCAAGAACGTCGACAAGGCCTTCGACGAGCAGCAGCTGCCCCGCATGATGCAGGAGGAGGGCGTCGCCAACTCGCTGGAGTTCGAGCAGCTGCTGCGGAAGCGGGGCATGTCGCTCGACCGGATGCGGAAGATGTTCTTCGAGCGGGGCCTCGCCCAGGAGTGGCTCCGCAAGAGCGTGGAGGTGGGGGGCGAGATCCCGCACGCCGACCTGATCGCCCGCTATCAGAACAACCTGCAGGACTATGAATACCCGGCCCGGGCGCGGTTCGAGGTGCTCTCGGTCAAGATGGGCCTGAAGCGTTCCCGGGCCGCCGCCTGGGACATGCTCGCCGGCATGGGCAACGAGGTGCTGGCCGGCCGTCCCTTCGCCGAGGTGGCCAAGAGCCGCTCGGAGGGCCCCACGGCGTCGCAGGGAGGCGGCTTCGACTGGACGAACCAGGGCAGCTTGGCATCCAAGACCCTCGACGAGGCGATCTTCTCGCTGCCGGTCGGCGAGCTCAGCGCGATCCTCGAGGATGGCGAGATGCTCCACATCGTGCGGGTGATCGAGCGGAAGCCGGCCGGCCGGACGCCCTTTCTCGAGGCACAGGTCGGGATCCGCGAGGAGCTCATGATGGAGCGGCGCAAGGCCGCCAGCGACGAGTATCTCGCCAAGCTCCGCGCGCGGACGCCGGTTTGGACGGTGTTCGACGACCCGGCCGGTTCGGCCGCGCGGCCGACCTTCACCGCCGGCCGTCCCACGACGCCGCCCCGCTGACCGGCCGGGCCCCGGCATGCAGGGCCGTGACGCCGCCGCCCCAGCCGCGGTCGTTGCCGGGGCAGAGCCACGTGGCTAGACTGCGCGGCTCTTCCGAGCGGTCAGATGATCGCCGTTTTCGCCGGCCGCGCGCGTCGTCCGCAGGAGTTCCCGCCATGACCCCTCCCGCCTCCAAGACCGCCCCCCGCACCGCCGGCGACGCCGGCACTCCGTGGCCGGGCACGCGGGCCGACGGCACGGCCCGGCTCTCGTATGGCGGCCGCGAGCACGACCTGCCGGTCGTCGTCGGCACCGAGGGGGAGCGGGCCATCGACATCGCCAAACTGCGGGCGCAGACGGGCCTGATCACGCTCGACGAGGGCTACGTCAACACCGGCTCCACCACCAGCGCCATCACCTTCCTCGACGGGGAGAAGGGGATCCTCCGCTACCGCGGCTATCCGATCGAGGTGCTGGCCGAGAAGTGCGACTTCGTCGAGGTGGCCTACCTGCTGATCTTCGGCGAGCTGCCCACCGTCGCCCAACTCGACGCCTTCCGCACCTCGCTCTCGCACCACACGATGATCCACGAGGACATGCGGAGCTTCTACGGCGGCTTCCCCCGTGACGCCCACCCGATGGCGATCGTGGGCAGCGTGGTGGGGGCGCTCTCGACCTTCTACCAAGACTCGCTCGACGTCCGCGACCCGCGGCAGGTCGAGGTGAGCGTGCATCGGCTGCTCGCCAAGCTCCCCACGATCGCGGCCTACAGCCACAAGAAGTCGTGCGGGCAGCCGCTGATGTATCCGAGGAACGATCTCACCTACTGCGAGAACTTCCTCCACATGATGTTCGCGGTGCCCTGCGAGGAGTACCACATCGACCCCGACTTCGCCGAGGCGCTCGACATGCTCCTGATCGTGCATGCCGATCACGAGCAGAACTGCTCGACGTCGACGGTGCGGATGGTGGGCTCGAGCGACGCCAACCTGTTCGCCAGCATCTCGGCCGGCATCTCGGCCCTCTGGGGCCCCCTGCACGGCGGTGCCAACCAGGCCTGCGTGGAGATGCTCGAGCGGATCGTGGCCGACGGCGGCAACGTCAAGAAATACGTCGACCTCGCCAAGAACAAGGACTCGGGCTTCCGCCTGATGGGCTTCGGCCACCGGGTCTACAAGAACTACGACCCCCGGGCGAAGCTGATCAAGGCCACCTGCGACAAGCTCCTGGCCAAGATCGCCCGCCACGACCCGCTCTTCGACATCGCCCAGCAGCTCGAGGAGGTGGCCCTGGCCGACGAGTACTTCATCGAGCGGAAGCTCTACCCCAACGTCGACTTCTACTCGGGCGTGATCTACCGGGCGATCGGCATGCCCGTGCAGATGTTCACGGTCTTGTTCGCCATGGGCAGGCTGCCCGGCTGGATCGCCCACTGGATGGAGATGCACCGCTCGCCGACCAAGAAGATCTGCCGGCCGCGGCAGGTCTACTCGGGGGAGAATCTCCGCGAGTTCGTGCCGATCGACCGCCGCAGCTAGCCGGTCAGGAGCCCGCCAGGAGCCCGGTTCCGCCGGAACCGGGTCAGAGGCGGCGCGGCGTCCTGCGTGGTCCGGTCACGAAGTGACCTGGCTCCTGGACCAGATCACCGCTTGCCGCGGAAGAACTCGGTCAGGATCCGGCCGCACTCGTCGGCCAGGACGTGCCCGACGTGTTCGACGCGGTGGTTGAGCCGGGGGTCGTCGAACAGCCGGTAGAGCGTCTCGACCGCGCCCGCCTTGGGGTCGGCCGCACCCCACACGACGGCCGGCACGCGGGCCTGGAGGATCGCCCCGGCGCACATCGGGCAGGGCTCGAGCGTCACGTAGAGCGTGCAGCCCTCGAGCCGCCAGGAGCCGAGCGACGCGGCCGCCTGCGTGATCGCGATCATCTCGGCGTGGGCCGTGGGGTCGGCCAGTTGTTCCCGCTGGTTGTGACCGCTGCCCACCACGCGGCCCCCGGCCACCACGATCGCCCCCACGGGCACCTCGTCCTCGGCCGCGGCCGCGCGGGCCTCCTCGAGGGCCAGCCGCATCCAGCGGTCGTGCGGACGGGCGCCGGGGAGCGACTCGTCGGCGGACGAGTCGTCGAGCGGCAGGTCAGCGGGACGAAAACTCACGGGCGACGGATCCAGGAGGACGGGCCGGGAACGGGCTGCTTCCGCACTCTAAGCCCACGGGCTGGCCGCCGCCACACCCGGCGCTCACGGACGGCGGCCGCCGCTGGGCGGGCGGCTTGAATCGGGTACGATCTGGCTTGCGGGCACGCGCCCGCGACCGCGGCGCTCCCCGAGCCGCCACGACCGCTCGCCATCCGCTCCCGGAGACCCCTCCCGCATGGATCCGCTCACCCTCCTGCTTCGCTGGGCCCACGTGCTGGCTGCGATCGTCGCGCTCGGCGGCCTGTTCTTCGCCCGCTTCGCCGTGGTGCCGGCCGCCGAGGAGTTGGGCAGCGAAACGGCCGACCGGCTGCACGCCGGCATCCGCCGCCGCTGGCTTCCGTGGGTGATCGGGGCGATCACGCTGCTCTTTGCCAGCGGCCTGTTCAACTACGTGCTGCTCATCCGTCGGGTGAAGGATGCCCCCGAGCTGTGGGGCGGCAACTGGATGCAGCAGACGGGCTACCACACCCTGTTCGGCGTCAAGTTCCTGCTCGCGATGATCGTGTTCTACCTGGCCAGCGGCCTGGTGGGCCGCGGCGCCGGCACCCAATGGATCCGCAACGCCCGACGCCAGTGGCTCTCGGTCGCGGTCGGCCTGGGCGTGGGGGTCGTGCTGATCTCGGGCTGGATGCGGCAGCTGCACACGGGGGCCAACGACCTGCCCGATCCGGTGCGGGAATATGCGAAGAACTACCTGAGCGACATCGAGGCGGCCAACGCCGGCGGCGGCCGCGACCCCGACGATGACGCGGGCGGCCGGCGCGGACGGCCCGCACCGTCCCAGACCGATGCCCCAGCCACCGAGGAGAAGCCCGATGGACAAGAAGCAGAAGAAGCGGCTCGAGGTCCTGCAGCAGAAGATCGCGAAGCTGCAGCAGCTTCTGGCGGGGGCGAAGAAGCAGCCCGATGACCCGGCCGAGGTGCCGCGGCTCGAGAAGGAACTGGCCGCCGCCCACGAGGAACTCGCGCGGCTGAAGCAGGCGCCGTGAGCGCCGGGAAGCAGTGATGGGCATTTTTTCGGGGCTCTTTGGGGGCGGTCGGCCGAAGCAGGTCGATCTCTGGAAGCGATTCGAGCGGCTGCGGGAAAGCTCCTCGGGGACGATGTCGTCCTTCTACAAGGTCCGCGACCGCAACGACGGCGAAGTCCGCGGCCTGAAGGTGATCGACCGCGAGAAGGCCGCGCCGATCGAGGGCCGCTACAAGGGGCTCGGCAAGCCGACCGAGGGGGAGATCGGCATGCAGATCACCGGCCCCCACATCGTCCGCATCCTCGAGTGGGGCGAGGCGACCACGGGCGACCCGTTCGTGCTGCAGGAGTTCGTCGAGGGCTCCCTGCTGCACGCCCTGCTGACGGTCAAGAAAACGGCCTTCTCGCCGGCCCAGAAACTCGACCTCGTGCGGCAGGCCGCGACGGCCATCGCCACCGTCCACGCCGCGGGCTTTGTGCACCGCGACATCTGCCCGCGAAACTTCATCCTGCGCCCCGATGGCAGGCTGATTCTCTTCGACTTCGGACTGACCGTGCCCGACAAGCCGGTGTTTCTCCAGCCGGGCAACCGGATCGGCACGCCCAACTACATGGCCCCGGAGGTGGTCCGCCGCCGGCAGGCCGACAAGCGGCTCGACGTGTTCTCGTTCGGGGTGAGCGCCTACGAGATCTGCACGCTGGCCTCTCCCTGGCCCCGGGGCAAGACCGGCAGCGCGGCCTTGGCCCACGACACGCCGCCCGAGCCCATCGAGACCCATTGGCCGCAAATCCCGCCGCCGCTCGGGGCCGCGATCACGGCCTGCCTCGCGGCCGACCCGGCGGCCCGGCCGGAGAGCATGGAGCGGTTCCTGGCGGCGATCGCGAAGGTCCAAGCCTGAGGAATCCGGCCGGAATCCGAGCCCGGCCATGGCCCGGTCGTGAACGGGAGGCGGGCCTTGAAGGGGCGGGCCGGGCCGCGTATCGTCGTGCTTTCCGGCATGCCCCGGTCGGTGCTGAACCGGTCCCGGCGACCCACCCTCCAATCGAAATCACCAGTTCCAGGAGCCCTCCGATGACCATGGACAAGAGCCTTCGTGTCCGCAAAGGCGCCACGAGTGTCCGCGGGGTGCTCACCCGGGCAGAACGGATCGCCAAGCTCAAGGAGCAGGAGCGGTGGCAGGAAGGCCGCAGCCCGATCGGCCTGCCGAAGGTCCGCGTGCCGAAGCTCTCGATGAAGAAGAAGAAGGCCAAGGCGGAAGCGCCCGAGGCCGAGGCCGCGAAGAAGAAGTAGGTGGCGGCTTCTGGAGTCCGGTCACTCCGTGACCGGATCACGCGGCACGTCGCATCGTTTCTGACCCGGTTCCGGCTCTGGAGTCCGGTCACTCCGTGACCGGATCACACGGCACGTCGCATCGTTTCTGACCCGGTTCCGGCTCTGGAGTCCGGTCACTCCGTGACCGGATCACGCGGCACGTCGCATTGTTTCTGACCCGGTTCCGGCGGAACCGGGCTCCTGGGGCGGAACCGGGCTCCTGGGGCGGAAACGGGGTTCCTGCTCACGCTGTGACCCGCCTCGCGGCCGCCTGGCCTGAGGCGATCACCTGCGGGATGCCCACGCCGCGGTAGGCCGCCCCCGCGAGCGCGAGCCCGGGCAGGCGGGCCACGGCCGCCTCGATGCGCTCGACCCGGGCGGCATGGCCGACGTGATACTGCGGCATCGCGGAGCCCCAGCGGTCGACCTGGACGAGCCGCGGCGTGCCCCGCGCGCCGATCAACTCCGCCGCCTCGCGGGCGGCGAGGTCCACGAGCGCGTCGTCGTCGAGCTCGAGCGCGGTCGGATCGAGCGCGCCCCCGAGGAACACCCGCACGAGCACGTGGCCGGGGGGGGCCCGATCCGGAAACTTCGAGCTCGAGAAACTGACGGCGAGCGCCCGCCGACCGGCCGCCCGCGGCACCACCAGGCCGGCGGCGTCGAGCGGATGGGCCACGTCCGTCCGGGCGAAGCCGAGCGAGACGATCGCCGAGCCGGCGTAGGGGATCGCCGCCAGTTCGGCCGCGAGATCAGGATCGACGCCCGCCAGCAGCACGGCCGCCGCAGGCGTGCGCGTGGCCACGATCACCGCGGCCGCGTCGAGGGTCTCCGCCCGCCCGTCGGCATCGGCCACCGTCACCCGCCAGCCGGCCCCTTCGCGGGCGAGCCGCTCGGCCCGGCCGGTGCGAATCACCGCACCCGAGGACCGCAGCCGCTCCTCGAGCCGGTCGGTGAGTGACTGCATGCCGCCGGCGAGGGTGACGAACTGGCCGTAGCGGGCCCCCGCGGCGTCGGTCGCCGCCGGGCTTGCGCGGAGCCGGGCTCGTTCCCCGGCCCAGAGGCTGCCGTGCTCCCGCTCGAGCGCGAGAAACTCGGCGCAGGCCGAGGCCATCCCCAGCCGTGCAGGATCGGCCGTCCAGATGCCGGCGGCCAGCGGCTGCACGAGCCGCTCGAAGGCTTCGCGGCCGAGCCGACGGACGGCGAACTGTTCGAGCGACTCCTCGGCCCCGTCGCGGCGGCGCGGCACGAACCGCTCGCCGAGCACCCGCAGCCGCCCGGCGGGTGACAACAGCGGGGAATGCAGAATCCCCTCCACGCGGCCGGGCGCGAGCAGCCGGAACCCGAGCGGCACCGGCACGGTCCTGCCCTGATGCCAGACCAGCGCCCGCCGCACCCGGGGGTCGACGCCCACCAACTGACCGTGCAGCCCCAGCCGCTCCACGAGCGCGAGACCCTCGGGGCGGGCGGCCAGGAAGCAGTCGGCCGACCGCTCCACCAGCCAGCCGTCGCGGCGGGCCGTGCCGAGCACGCCCCCGGTCCGGCCGGCGGCCTCGATCAGCGTCACCCGGCGGCCCGCAGCTTCTCCCCCGGCAAGGAGCGACTCGGCCGCGGCCAACCCGGCCAGGCCACCCCCCACGACGACGATGTGAGACGGGGAAGGCGGAGGGAGGGCGTGCGACACGGCGATCTCGCAACGGAACCAGAGCATCGTAATCCGGCCCGCGGGCCCCCACCACCGAACCGGCGCAAGATGGGCAGCCTGGGCGAGTGGTGGACGGTCCGGAACGACCGGCGCCGCGGAGCCGGCCCCAAACGCCCCGCTCTGCTCTGGACCCCCAGAGGGGCAGCCCCTACTTTCCCGCCGCCCGTGGCCAAGGGTCCGCGGGGTCCGCCATGCCCGATCAAGGAGATGCCTCGTGGCCACGCTGCGGTGTCCGATGTCGCGACCGATTGCCTCGCTCTTCCTGGCGACGCTGCCAGCCATCGCGCTCTGCGGCGCGGCTGCCGACGAGACCAACCCGCAGCCGCCCATGAGGCTGCCGAGCTGGATCGAGTCGTTCCAGCGCGACGACAACCCGGCTCCGTCGAGTGCCGCCGATCCTGCCGCGCAGGACGGCGTGGTCACGGCCGGTGGCCGGGCACCAACCGATCGGGCCGTGCGTCCGGTCGCCGACTGGAGCGATCCCAAGCCGCCGTCGCCCGCGACCCAGACCATCGTGCCCACCGCCGGCGAACGCGCCGCGCCGGCCACCCCCGCCTCTCCCGCGGGCAGCTTCCGACGCTGGGTCTCGGAGCGGGTCGCATCGCTGCCGAATCCGCTCGCGCCGGCATCCGACGCCAAGCCCGCGGCGGAGCCGGCCCAGCCCGCGCCCGCGGCCGCCGAACAGCCGGCCGCTCCGACGGTGAACGCGCCGGTCGCGGCGACGCCCGACGAGATGCCCACGCTGTCGATCGATCCGGCCAGCTTCCGCGGTGCGCTGCCCGGCAAGACCACGCGGGCCGAAATCGAGGCCAGCTGGGGCCCGCAGCATCCCGACGCCGAGCCGGCCCAGGCGGGCGTCGCCACCTGGAAGATCGAGCCCTTCGACCGGGTCGAGGTGACCTTCGACGGCGACACCGTCGCCACGATCCGCGTCAAGCTCGCCGAGCCGGTGCCCGTTGCCGACCTCGCCCGGCAGCTCGAGATCGGCGACCTCCGCACCGTGGCCGTCCGTGACGACGAAGGGGTCGAGATCGGCGAGGTGTACCCCGAGCGGGGCGTGATCCTGAGCGTCGAGCCGGGCACCCGCCAGGCCACCGCGATCCTGATCGAGCCGCTCGATCCCGACGCGTTCGTGCTCCGCGCCGAACAGGAGCTCGAATCCTGCTCCGCCTACGCGCTGGCGGACCTCCAGCACGCCGTCCAGATCGACCCCAACCATCTGCGGGCCCACCGGCTGCTGCTCTCGATGGCCACCGACCAGGGCAAGTGGACGCAGGCGCTCAATCTGGCCGAGCGGGCGGCCCGGCTCGACCCCGACTCCGTGTGGGTGAAGCTCAAACTGGCGGCGGTGCTCATCGCCCTCGACCGCCCCGCCGAGGCCCGCCCGGTGATCGAGGCCGCCCTCACTGGGCCCGATCTGCCCCCGCTGCTCGCGGCCCAGGCCCATCGCCTGCTCGGCCGTGTGGCGCTCGCCGGCAAGGCCCCCGACCATCGGGCCGCCGTCGACCACTTCACGGAGTCGATCCGCCGCGCCGCGCCGCTCCTGGCCAAGCGGGGCGCGCCGATCCAGGCCCCGGCCCGCGAAATCCTGCTCGACGCCCACCTCGGCACGGCCCTGGCGATCGCCGAGGGCACCTGGCAGCAGAAGAGCCGCGTGATCCCCAAGTGGATCGTGCGCAGCGAGGCGCTCGTCAAGGAGTTCGAGGGGGACGAACTGGAGCGGCAGCTGCTCGAGCTGCAGCTCTGCGTCGGCGCCCTCGAGGTGGCCGCCGGATCGACCGAGTCGATCGAGCCGCTGCCGTGGGTGAAGCGGATGCTCGAGGTGCGCGATCGGATGAGCGCGACGGTCAGCGATCCCTGGCGGCGGCGGCAGATCGACTGGGACGTGGGGCAGGGCCTCCGTGCGGCCCTGGCCGCGGCCGAGATCCGCGGCGACGCCTCCGACATGCTCGACAACGCCACCCTCACGGCCGCCTATCTGGAGCGTGGCGGCGAGCACCGCGAGCTGACGGGGGCCGAGCGGAAGGATCTGGGCGACCTGATGTTCCGGATCGGCATCCTGCACAGCCTGCAGCGGGGCGATCACGCCACGGCCGTCACCTGGTTCGACCGCGCGATCCCGCTCTGGGACGACAACGACCGCTTCGTCCGCGACGGCGAGCAGGGTCGGCTGGGCGAGTCGTACGTGAGCATGGCGATCTCCTACTGGCAGGTCGACCGGCGCGAGGACGCCCTCGAGCTCAGCCGCCGCGGCGTGGAACTGATGGTCGCGGCCGTGGACTCCGGCCAGCTCGAAGAGCGGGCCCTGGCCGTCGCCTACGGCAACCTCGCGACGATGCACGCCGAGCAGGGCGACGATGACCAGTCGCGCACCTACGCCGAGATGGCCAGCCGCGCCGAAGCCACCGGCGGCACGCTCCGGTAGGCGGGCCGGGCTGCGGACGACGCCACCCATGTGCCAGCGGGATTCCATCCCGCTGAACACCCGCCGGGAATGGGGAACCCATTCCACGGGTCAACAGACCCGTGGCCACTTTTCCAACGCCAAGCGAGGATCAGTGCTCCGCGCGGCACACCAACAGGCCCGCGAGGGGTTGCACGTGCCGTGGAGCCGGCCTTGGCAGCGAGCGAAGGCAGGATGCCGAAGCGAAGCTGGCACGGAGCGAGCGAAAGGCAGGATGCCTGAAGCGAACGTCCGGCGAGACGGCACGGGCAACCCCGAGCCGCTTACCCCAAGGGCGACGTCCGGCGCGATCCGGTCACGGCGTGACCGGACTCCTGGGGCATGGGCAACCCCGAGCCGCGCGCGACAGGCCCACCCTACAGCAGGCTCTCGAGCAACAGCCGCATCTTGCGGAGCTCGGCCACCTGGTCGACGCCCTCGAGCGGCGGCAGGTGGGCGCACAACCCCCGCGTGTAGTTGACCCGCTGCAGCTGCGAGACGAGCTTGCCGTACTCGACGCTGCCCTGCCCGATCCGCACCTGGAAGGCGTCGGGCTTCGTGTCCCGCAGGTGCACGTGGGCGACGTACTTGAGGATCGGCTCCCAGGAGGCGGCCTTCTTGACGCCGTAGATGAAGTGGCTGGGATCGAGGGTCACGGCCAGGCCCGGCACGTTGCGGCAGAGCGAGGCGGTCGTCTCGGCGTCCTGCGTCATCCGCCCGGCAGCCGTCTTCACCGCCACCACGCCGCCGAAGCCCGCCGCGATCGCCACCAGCTTGCGGAGCCGCTCGATCTCGCCATTGAAGGGTGTGCCGAGCTCCGACGCCTCCACCACCATCGTGACCACACCGAGCGACTCCGCTAGCCGGCAGCAGGCCTCGAACTGCTTGTAGGTCTGCGGCGTCTCGGCCGCCGAGAACGACACGGCCACTGGCCGCAGCCGCTGGCGGTCGCTGCAGGCGGCCACGGCCGCCTCGGGGTCGGCCGCCACCGCGGCCGGCTGGAGGTGCCGCCCGTCGTCGCGCACGTCCAACTCGACCGCCGTGAACTCGAGCTCGGCCAGCCGTTCCATCGCGGCCGAGAGGGGCAGGTCGGGGAGGCATTCCGTGCTGACGCAGACGAACACGCTTGGTCGCTCCTGTTTCGCGGGCTGCCGCGCGGCCGATGCGCCGTCGCGAGCCGCCCAAGGTAGCGGCCCGCACCGTAAACCGCCAACCGCGTCCGGGCGCCGATAGAATGCGGCGACGCGGCCGCGGCCGGCCGCCACGCCCACGACTTCGAGGAGTGCCACCATGACGATCGAGCAGCAGCCGCCCACGCGGGTGATCCTGGAGCAGCCGGGCGGCTGGGGCCGCTGGGGCGCGCGGCTGGCCTGGATCGTGGCCGGCGTGTCGATCCTGTCGGCGCTCGGCAGCGCCGCGGCCTTCTCGCAGTACTTCCAGAAGGACGCCCGCGTGCACGAGAAGTATCACTCGCTCTCCCGCGTCGCCGCCGACAAGGTGGCGATCGTGACCGTCGCCGGAGCCATCATGGGGGGCGACGGCTTCGCCCGGGCGCAGCTCGACCAGGTGGCCGACGACCCCGCGGTCAAGGCGGTGGTGCTACGGGTCGATTCGCCCGGCGGCACCGTGAGCGGGAGCGACGAGATCCACCACCACCTCACCAAGCTGATCGGCGACCGCGACCTGCCGGTGGTGGTGAGCATGGGCGGCCTGGCGGCCAGCGGCGGCTACTACGTGGCGATGGCCAACGGTGGCCGGGAGGACGTGATCTTCGCCGAGCCGGCCACGCTCACCGGTTCGATCGGCGTCATCATCCCCCACTTCGACCTCTCGGCGGCGCTCACCAAGCTCGCCGTCCGCGACGACTCGATCGCCAGCGGGCCGCTCAAGGAGATGCTCAGCCCGACGAAGGAGCGGTCGCCGGAACTGGCCGAACGGGAGCGGAAGATCCTCCAGTCGCTCGTCGACGGGATGTTCGCCCGCTTCAAGTCGATCGTGAAGGCGGGCCGGCCGAAGCTCGACGACGCGGCCCTCGAGAAGGTCGCCACCGGGCAGATCTTCACCGCCGAACAGGCGAAGGAGGCGGGCCTCGTGGACCGGATCGGCTTTCTCGAGGACGCGATCGCGCGGGCCGTCGAGCTCGCCGGCCTCGACGACAAGACGGCCCGGGTCGTGAAGTACACGCGGCCCAAGGGACTGCTCGACGAGGTGCTCGGGGGCGCGTCTCCCGGAGCCGATCTGACGCTCGCGAGCCTCGCCGAACTGGCGACGCCCCGGGCCTGGTATCTCTGCAGCTGGCTGCCGGTGCTCGTGCGGAGCGAGTGAGCCGCTCCGCCGCGGTCAGGCGCCCTGGCGCTCGGCCGTGATGCTGCCGACGGCCGCGACCGCGGCCAGATCGGCGGGGCCGAGCCGTCGGCCCGTCGCGCGGGCCAGCGCCATGCGGCACCAGGCATCGGCCGCGGCCACGGCCGTGTCGTCGCCCGACGCGTCGGCATGGTGGGCCGTCGCGAGCACGCTGGCCAGGTCCCGGATGCCCGCCGAGAGCATGCCGATCTCGAGCTGCCGCTCGGCGAGCCCGCGGCCGTGGCGGCGGATCGCCCGGTCGATGGCGAGGGCCGCCCGCGCCAAGCCGCGGCGGGCCGCCCGGGCGTGGGCCCGCAGGTCGCGGTCGAGGATCCCCGTGTCGTCGCGGTGGGCCGAGCGGGCCCAGGCGCCGGCCCGCCAGGCGAGCCAGCCCGCGAGCCGCCGCCGGCTGCCCCCCTCGCGGCCGCGGTCCGCGAGCGGATGCCCCTTGGCGATGCCGCGGAAGAGCGCGAGCCCCAACAAGTCGCTCTCCCCCTCGTAGACGCCGACGGCGAAGTGATCGTGGAGCGAGTCGCCGAGCGGGTGCCCCACGAGGAACGCCCGGCCCCCGTGGATGCCGAGCGCGTCGATCGCCGCCTCGCGGACGCACGTGCTCGCCACGACCTTGGCGGTGATCGCCTCCCACTCGCCCCCGCCGGCATCGACCGCCGCGGCGGCCCAGGCAGCCAGCGCGTCGCAGGCCGCGGTCGCCGCGGCGATCCGGCCGAGCCGCCCCTGCACGAGCTGGCGCGTGGCGATCGGCCGGCCCCAGGTCTCGCGGCGGGCCGCGTGCTCCGCGGCGTGCCCGTGCAGCAGGCGGAGCGTGCCGGCGGCCTGGGCCGCGAGCGTGGTGCGGCCGCGGTTGAGTCCGTGCCAGACGATCGGCATGCCATCACCAGCGCCCGGTGCAGCGAGCAGATCGGCCTCGTCGACCTCGAAGCCGGTGAACTCGAGCGCCGCGTTGTGCGTGTGCTTGAGCGGATGGAGCGGGTAATGGATGAGGCGAAAGGTCGGCGTGTCTGCTTCGGGCAATCGCACGAGCACGACCATCGGCTTGCCGTCGTGCATCGCCAGCAGTTTCACGAGCCGGCCGTAGGTCGCCCCGGTGATGAACATCTTCGTGCCCGTGAGCACGAGCCGGCCATCCCGCCGCTCGAGCCGCGCCTGCACGCGACCGAGGTCGCAGCCGGCATCGGGCTCGGTGGCGCCGAAGATCGAGAGCGGCCGGCCCGCGGCGAGGCCGGGCAGATGGCGGGCCTGCTGCTGGGGCGTGCCGAACGCCACCACCGCCGACACCGCGCCGATCGAGGAGTGCACCGCCAGCGTGCCCGCGGCGGTGGGCACATCGGCCGCCAGCCGCGTGATCGCCCGGGCGAGGTCGAGCATCGAGGCCCCCGCGCCGCCGAACGACTCGGGCACCGCCAGGCCCCACAGGCCCGCCTCACCGAGCGTCGCCTCGGCGGCCGCCGAGAACCTGCCGCGGGGCGGTGGCGGTGGGTCGGCGAGCGGTGCCGTGGCCGGGGGACCGCCGGGCAACGGGTCGTAGAGGCCGCCGGCGGCACGCAGGTGGGTGATCTCGGCGACCGCGCGTTCGAGCACGGCCTCGACGCTCGTCGCCAAGGGGGTCGCGGAGGCGGCAGCGGCTGCGGCAAAGCCGCCGTCGTGCGCCTCCCAGATCGCCGGCACGAGCCCCGTCCGGCTCGCGGTTGCCCGCGGTGCCGACCGCTGGCCGATCACGCCGCACCAGCGCGGCGGCGGCTCGGCGGCGAGCGCGGCGATCACCGCGGAAAAGTGCTCCGCGATCACGCGTCGCCGGAGCTTGAGCGACTCCGTGGCCTCGCCGTGGGCGGCGTCGAAGGCCCGGCCCACGAGCATGATCCTGCGGACCCGCCAGGCCTGCGGCAGGTGGCGCTGGCGGCGGGCCAGGCGGCGGGCGAGCCAGGCCAGGAGCCTGGGATGACCGAGCGCGGAGGCGCGACTGAAGACCGCGAGCCCGAGCTTCCGGATCGCACGGCGGATCACCGCCGGCTCGGGCACGATCAGGGCCACCGGCCAAGGCAGGCCATCGCCGACCACGCAGATCTGCGCCACCGCGTCGTCCTCCGCCAGGGCCCGCTCCACCTCGGCCGGCGGCAGCTTGACGCCGCTCGCCAGCACGAGCACGTCCTTGAGCCGGCCGGTGATCACGAGGTGGCCGGCCTCGTCGATCGTGGCCAGGTCGCCGGTCTCGAGCCATTCGGGCAGGGGCACGACCTCGGCCTCTGGCGGCCGGATCACGCCGAGCGCCAGGCTCGGCGTGCGCACAAGCAACTGCCCCCGGCTTGCCGGCCGCTCGTCGATCCGCACCTCCACGCCGGCCAGCGCCGGGCCGACCGTGCCGGCCCGGGCGATCCGCGGATTGGAAAGCGCCACCACGGGCCCCGCCTCGGCCAGACCGTAGCCCTCCACCAGCGGCACGCCGCGGGCGGCGAAGAACTCGGCCGTCCGCCGCCGCAGGGGAGCTCCGCCCGACACGCAGACCCGCACCTGCCCGCCGAGCGCCTCGGCGAGGTCTTCGATCCGGCCGCTACGGACGCCCGCCTCGAGCCGCTCGAAGAAGACCGGCACGCCCAGGATCACCGTCGGCGGCAGCGCCCCGCAGGCGGCGAGGATCTGGGTGCGATCCGCCACCACGTTGAGGCAGCCGCCGCGCTCGATCGCCGTGTAGAGATCGCCCACCCGCGCGAGCAGGTGGCTGGCCGGCAGCCAGGAGAGCCGCACGTCGCGCGGGTCCGAGAGAAACATGTCGGAGACGGCCCGCGCGTTGGCGGCCAGGGCCCGCTGCGAGTGCATGACGCCGTGCGGCGTCCCGGTCGTGCCCGAGGAGAGCACGATCGTCGCGCAGGCGTCGGGCTCGGCCACGGCGGCGCTCGTCGCCAGTCGTGCCTCGAAGTCGGCGGCCGCGGTGCGGACGAGCCAGCCCCCCGCCGGCGGCTCGACGACGATCCGCCCGGCGGGCTCGTCGCCGGCGAGACCGTGCGCCACGCTGCCGCCGGTCGAGACGATCGCCCGCGGCTCGAGCCACGCCAGCTGCCGCCGCTGCTCCGCCGCCGTGGCATCGGCGTGGAGCGGCACGTGCACGATGCCCGACACCAGGCAGGCGAGGTCGATCACCAGCCAGTCGGGCCCGTGGGGGCCCACGTGGGCGAGGCGATCGCCCCGCCGCAGCCCGGCGGCCGCGAAGGCGTCGGCGGCCGCCACCGCCGCGGCCGCCAGTTCCGCCCACGACCAGGTCTGGAGGCCCTGCTCGGCCGCCACGGCGATCGCGGGCCGAGCGGGCGTGGCCGCGACCCGCGCGGAGAACAGGCCGACGAGCGAGTCGGCGGCGACGGCCGGGCACGCCGGGGACTCGCCCCCCACCGCGAACGCCTCGGGCGAGTTCATCGTTGGCTCACTCCATCCGCTCGAACAGGATCGCAATGCCCTGGCCCAGGCCGATGCACATCGTCGCCAGGCCCAGCCGGCCGCCCGTGTCACGCAGCGCGTGCAGGAGCGTGGCCGTGATCCGCGCGCCGCTGGCCCCGAGGGGATGGCCGATCGCCAGCGACCCGCCGCGCACGTTCACCCGCGCCGCATCGAGGCCCAGTTCGCGGATGCAGTGGATCGCCTGGGCGGCGAAGGCCTCGTTGAGTTCGACCAGGTCGATGTCGGCCGGCGTGATCCCGGCGGCAGGCGGCCGTGCGAGGAGCTTTCGCACCGCGGCGATCGGGCCGGTTCCCATCGCCGCCGGCGGCACGCCCACGGTCGCGGTCGCCACGACCCGCGCGAGCGGCTCGAGCCCCTGCCGGCGGGCCTCGGCCAGCGACATCACGACCGTCGCTGCGGCGCCGTCGCTCAAAGGCGCGCTCGTGGCGGCCGTGACCGTGCCCACCCCCGGCAGGAAGGCGGGCTCGAGCGCGGCCATCGCCTCGAGACTCGTGTCGGGGCGGATCGACTGGTCGGCCCAGACCTCGACGATCGCGCCGGTCTCGTCGTGGCCGAGCACGGGCACGAGCTCGTCGTCGAACAGGCCCGCCGCAGCGGCCGCCGCGGCGCGGCGATGGCTTTCCAGCGCGTAGGCCTCCTGGTCGCGGCGGGAGATGCCATGGGCCGCCGCCAGGTGCTCCGCGGTGAGCCCCATCGAGAGCATGCCGCGGCTCGAGCGGGCGAGCACCTGGGGATGGATGTCGATCGCGGCCTCCATGGGCAGGTGATGCATGTGCTCGACGCCGCCGGCCACCTGCACGTCGGCCGCACCGGCCGCGATCGCGTGGCAGGCGCGGGCCAGCGCCTCGAGCGACGAGCCACAGAGGCGGTTGACGGTCGTGCCGCCGGTCGCGAGCGGCAGGCCCGCCATCAGCCCCACGCAGCGGGCCACGTTGCCGCCGAGTTCCCCTCGCTGCTGCGTGACGCCGAGCACCACATCCTCGATCGAGGCGGGATCGACGCCACTCTGCTCCACGGCGGCCCGCACGACCGCCGCGGCCAGCTCGTCACCGCGGACATGCCGAAACACCCCCTTCTCGGGATGCGCCCGCCCGATCGCCGTCCGCCGGGCGGCGACGACGACCGGGGTCGTGGCGGGATCGGCGATGGGCTCGAGGGAGGGCATCTGTTCGCTGTGCGCTGGTTCGGTCGGGTCAGTCGGCGAACCGGCCGCCCGCGCGGGCGGTCGCCAGGAGTCGCTCGGTGGGCTGCATCCGCACGCCCAGATCGGAGAGATCTCCGAGCCGGCGCACGATCTCGGGAGCGCCGAGCGAGTCGGCCCAGGCGAGCAGCCCGCCGCGAAACGGGGGGAAGCCGAGGGCATGGATCACCGCCAGATCGATGTCACTGCCGTCGCGGACGATCCCCTCGTCGAGCACGCGCAGCGCCTCGAGCAGCATCGGCAGGAAGAGCCGGTCGGCGAGCGAACGGTCGGAGGTCTCCCGCGGCGGCAGGGCGTAGCGGCCCACGATCTTCGCCGCCTCCTCGTCGCTGCCGGTGATCCGCGCCTTGGGGCCGGTGCCCTGGTAGCGGTAGAAGCCCAGGCCCGTCTTGCGGCCGAGCCGACCGGCCTTCACGAAGGCGGGGATCAGCGGCGAGGCCTCGATCCGGTCGCCGTAGGCGGCCGAGAGCACGAGTCCGGCGTAGAAGGCGGTGTCGAGCCCGATCATGTCGTAGAGCTCGATCGGCCCCATCGGCATGCCGAAGCTCCGCGAGACGCGATCGATGCGGGCCGGCTCGATGCCCTCGCGGACCATCTCGACCGCCTCGTGGAGGTAGGGCATGAGCACGCGGTTGACGAGGAACCCCGGGCTGTCCTTGACGACCACGGGGCACTTGCCGAGCCGCTTGGCGTGGGCCACGACCGCCGCCACGGTCGCGTCGCTGGTGGCCGGCCCGCGGATCACCTCCACGAGCACCATTCGCCGGACGGGATTGAAGAAGTGCATCCCGCAGAACCGACCCGGCTCGTCGAGCGCCTCGGCGAGCTTGGCGATGGGGTTGGTGGAGGTGTTGGTGGCGATGATCGCGTCGGGTCCCACGGCCCGCTCGATGTCGGCGAGCACCTGCTGCTTGAGGTCGGTCCGCTCGAGCACGCTCTCCACCACGAGGTCGCTGCCGGCGAGCGCCGCCAGGCCGGTCGCCGTCCGCAGCCTGCCCGCGAGCGTCAGGGCCACCGCGGCGTCGCTGCGCTTCGTGACGCGGTCCCAGGCCGCCTCCTCCAGGATCCGCGGCACCGCCTCGGCGAGCACCTCCGCGCTCGAGTCGGCGAGCGTGACGGCGAAGCCGGCCCGCAGGTTGCTGGCGGCGATCCCCGCGCCCATGATCCCGGCACCCACCACCGCCGGTGCGGCCACCGCATGCGGCTCAGCGCGGCCGGCGGCGCCGATCCCGGGATCGCGGCGGTTGCGCTCGCCGATGCGGAACACCCGCAACAGGCTTTTGGCCACGGGCGTGGCGGCGAGTTTCGCGAAGGCGGCCGATTCGATCCGCCCGGCGGCTGCGGCATCGACCTCGCTCCCCGCGAGGATCGCCTCCAAGATCGCCGGCGGGGCCGGGTAGCGTCCGCCGGTGCGGCCGAGCATCACCGCGGCCGCGGTCGCCTCGAGAAACTCCCGCTCCGCTGGGTCGAGAACGACCGCCGCGGCCAGTTGCTCGCGACGGCGGGAGACGAGATTCGTGGCGCCTGCCCGCTCGAGCAGCCGACGGGCCGATTCCAACGCCGTGGCGGCGGGCACGCAGGCATCGACGAGGCCGATCCGCAGGGCCGCCTCGCCGCCGACGGGCTCACCGGAGGCGGCCAGTTCCAGGGCCGGGCCCGGGCCGACGAGCCGCGCGAGCCGCACCGTCCCGCCCCAGCCCGGCAGCAGGCCGAGCTTCACCTCCGGCAGGCCGAGCGACGTGTGCGGCGCGGTGGTCGCCACGCGGAGGTCGCAGGCGAGCGCGAGTTCGAGGCCGCCCCCCAGGCAGGCCCCGTCGATCACCGCCACGGTCGGCCAGTCGGCCGACAGCCGCGCGAACAGTGCCTTGCCACGATCGCAGAGCGCTTCCACCTCGGCGGTCGGCAGGGTTCCGAGCGCCTTGAGCCTGTCGAGGTCGGCGCCGGCGAAGAACGACCCCTCGCGGGCCGAGCGCAGGATCACGCCCCGCGGCCGGGGCCCCCGCGAGAGTTCGTCGAGGGCGGCAGCCAGATCGGCGAAAACCTGCCGCGTGAGGACGTTGTGCCGGTGGTCCGGGACGGCGAAGGAGAGGATGGCGACCCCGTCGGCCGGCCGCTCGATCGCGAGGGTGGCGAGTTCCCGGGCAGTGACGGGCATGGGCTGGGAGCGTTTCGCTTGCCTAGGGCCGGAAAACCGCTAGTGTATCGGCTGCTTGAGCCCGCCACAGGGCATCCACCGCCAGGGAGGTCGCGGCCCGCACCATGAACGAACAAGCCCGCCCCGCCGACGGCACCGTCGGCCAGCCCGCCCCCGGCGGGACGTTCGACCGGTCGCCAGTCGCGAAGGTTCTGTTGGCCGTGGCGTGGCTGCTGCTCGTGACGCTCGCGGTCGTGGGGAGGGCGTGGCAGCCGGCCCCGCACGTGACGCCACTGGCCGCCGTGTCGCTGGCCGCCGGCGCGCTGTTTCCCTCCGCGGTCGTGGCCGCCAGCGTGCCCGTCGCGGCGCTGGCGATCGGCAATCTGTTCCTGCCCCCGTACGGCAGCCTGACCATGGCGGTCATCGTGTATGCCGCGCTCGCCTGGCCGGTGGTGCTCGGCCGACTCGGCCTGCTCGGCCAGCCCGGCCACGGCACCCGGTGGATGAACGTCGTCGCAGGAGCGCTCGCCAGCTCGCTCGTCTTCTTTTTCGCCACGAACGTGGCCCACTGGCTCCTCACCGACATGTATCCCCGCACCGCCGGCGGCCTGCTCGCCTGCCTGGTGGCGGCGCTCCCCTTCCACCGCTGGATGCCGGTCGGCGACGTCGCCTGGAGCCTGGCGGTGTTCGGCCTCCTGGCGGGCATGACGGCCCTGGCGAATGGGTTCGCCGCCCGCCGGCTCGCGCCGGCTCGCGCGGTGAGGCGGCCGGGCCCGACGTCGGCCGCTTGACTGGCGGTCGGACGGGCTGAGAATGGTGCGGCTGGGGTGACGCCGTCGCGGCGCCCCGCACCCGCCGCGGGAATGGCGGAATTGGCAGACGCGCCAGGTTGAGGGCCTGGTGGTAGTAATACCGTGCAGGTTCAAGTCCTGTTTCCCGCACTTGGCTCCCGTCGTCGCCTCGGACGACACGCTGGCCGCAGGCCGTTTCCTCCCCTGGATCGTCGAGAGCGATGAGTGACTCGCCCGAGGAGGCCGCGAAGCCGCGGCGGATCGCGATCGGCACCCAGCGTGCGGGCGTGAAGCCGCCATCGCTGGCGCCGAAGTATCGGTATGTCGGGCCCGCCGCCGCGGCCCCGCCCGATGCGGTGCTCGCGCCGTCTGCTCCGGCCGTCGAGCCGGAGGTGGCCGCGCCGGCGCCGTCTCCCCCCGCGACCCCGGCGCCCGCCGCGGCCGCTGCCCCGCCCGCGTCACCGGCGCCGGCAGCCGCCACCGCGCCGCGCGGCGGCCGCGGCCGTGGCCGCGACGCCGTGAAGAAGCCCGCGCCCGCCGACGTGCTGCCGCCCGCCAAGCGGGTGGCCGTGCCGAACGTGCGCGCGGGCCTCGACGAGGATCTCGAGGCGGAGTTCGCCGCCTCGATCGAGGGCCTGGCGATCGACGACCTGCTCGAGGCCCAAGCCGCGATCAAGGCCGAGGCGCCGCTCGAGCCGGGCGCCCGCATCCGCGGCGTCGTGCTCTCGATCGGGGCCGACACCGCCTTCATCGATCTCGGCGGCCGCCGCCAGGGGGCGATGAAGCTCGCCGGCTTCCTGGAGCGGGGCGATGAGATCCCCGCGGTGGGCGAGGCGGTGGACGTGAGCGTCGGCAGCCGCAACGAGGAGGACGGCCTCTACGAGGTGGCGCCGGCCAACCGGGCCGTGGCCGTCGAGGACTGGTCGCAGCTCGAGGCGGGCATGGTGGTCGAGGCCCGGGTGACCGGGGCCAACAAGGGGGGCCTGGAGTGCGAGGTCGCGGGGCTGCGGGGCTTCATGCCGGCGAGCCTGGTGAGCACCTGGCGCATCGAGAACCTCGAAGAGATGGTGGGCCAGACCCTCGAGAGCCTCGTCACCGAGATCGTGCCGGCCGCCCGCCGGCTCGTGCTCTCGCGCCGGGCGGTGATCGAGAAGCAGGCCGCCGAGGCCAAGACCAAGCTGCTCGAGACGCTCGAGCCGGGAACCGAACTCGACGGCATCGTGCGGAGCGTGCGGGACTTCGGCGCCTTCATCGACATCGGCAACGGCGTCGAGGGGCTGGTGCACACGAGCGAGCTCTCCTGGGATCGGGTCGCCAACCCCGCCGACGTGCTCCAGCCGGGCCAGCGCGTGCGGGTCGTGGTGAAGAAGATCGATCGCCAGACCGGCAAGATCGGCCTCTCGGCCCGCGACCTCGTGGAGAGCCCCTGGAAGCGGGCCGCCGAGAAGTACCACGTGGGCGCGACGGTGCGCGGCGTGGTGAGCCGGATCGCCCAGTTCGGCGCCTTCGTCAAACTGGAGCCGGGCATCGAGGGACTCGTCCACATCTCGGAACTGGCGACGCGTCGGATCCGCAGCGTCGCCGACGTCGTCAAGGAGGGCGAGCAGGTCGAATGCCGCGTGCTGGCGATCGACCCCGACGGCCAGAAGCTCTCGCTCTCGATCAAGGCCCTCGCCCCGCCGCCGGCGGCCGCCAAGCCCGCCGCCGAGGAGCCGGAGGCCGAGCCCGAGGCTCCGCCTCCACCGCGGAAGCAGCGGACCACGCCGCTCAAGGGCGGCTTGGAGACCACCTCCGACGGCGCCCGCTTCGGCCTCAAGTGGTGAGCCCAGGAGTCCGGTCACGCCGTGACCGGATCACGCTCAGCGCCGCGTCATCACTGCCCCGGTTCCGGCGGAACCGGACTCCTGGGGGCACGCCCGCGAGCGACCTATACTCGCCCGGATGCCCGACCACCTGCCACTGCCCATCCGCCCCCCCGAGCTGCTCGCCCCGGCCGGCGATCAGGAGTGCCTGAAGGCGGCGATCGAGAACGGCGCCGACGCCGTCTACTTCGGGCTCGACACCGGCTTCAATGCCCGGGCCCGGGCGGTGAACTTCGCCCTCGCAGACCTGCCGGGCGTGATGCGGCTCGTCCACCGCCACGGGCTCAGGGGCTACGCCACCCTCAACACGCTCGTCTTCGAGGACGAGCTCGCGACCTTCGCGGACGTGGTCCGCCAGGTGGCCGACGCGGGCGTGGATGCGGTGCTCGTGCAGGACGTGGGGGCGGCCCTGCTCGTGCGCGACGTGGCCCCGGGCCTGGCGCTCCACGCCTCGACCCAGATGACGCTCACGAGCGCCGAGACGATCCGCCTGGCCGAGCAGCTCGGCGTCGAGCGGGTGGTGGTGGCCCGGGAGCTCTCGCTCGAGGAAATCCGCGAGATTCGCCAGGCCACGCCGATGCCGCTCGAGGTGTTCGTGCACGGCGCGCTCTGCGTGGCCTACTCGGGGCAGTGCCTGACGAGCGAATCGCTGGGCGGCCGCAGCGCCAACCGGGGTCAGTGTGCCCAGGCCTGCAGGCTGCCCTACGAACTCGTCTGCGACGGCCGCGACGTCGATCTGGGCGAGCAGCGGTATCTGCTCTCACCGCAGGATCTCGCCGCCTACGCGCTCTCGCCCGAACTCGTGGCGGCGGGCGTGGCGGCCCTCAAGATCGAGGGGCGGCTGAAGACGCCCGAATACGTCGCCAACATCACCCGCCACTACCGCCGGGCGATCGACGCCGCCGTGGCCGGCCGGCCCGTCGCCTTCACGCCCCGCGAGGTCGAGGAGATGGAGCTTTCCTTTTCCCGCGGCTTCTCGCCGGGCTGGCTCGAGGGCTGCGACCACAAGCGGCTCGTGCCCGCCACGTCGAGCGCGAAGCGGGGCGTGCGCCTGGGCAGCGTCGCGGGCATCCACCGGGGCCGGGTGGTGGTGGACCTCGCCCCCGGCCTGGCCGGCGGCGTGAAGCGGGGCGACGGCGTGGCCTTCGACTGCGGCACCAACTCCGACGAGGCCGTGGGCGGCCGGGTCTACGAGGTCTTCGCCGCAGGGATTTCGCGGACCGATCCGGTGACCGCCGGCCGCGTCGAACTCGGCTTCGCCCGCGACGCCTTCGACACCGGGCGGCTCCAGCCCGGGCAGGCCGTCTGGAAGACCGACGACCCGGAACTCACCGCCCGGCTGCGGAAGACCTTCGCGGGCGACGTGCTCCACCGTCGCCAGCCGGTCGATCTCGAGGTGGCCGCGGCGCCGGGGGAGCCGGTCCGCGTGACCGCCACGCTCGCGGCGGGCGCCACGTGCCAGGTCGAGTCGGCCGAGCCGGCCCGCGAGGCGATGAAGCATCCGCTCGACGAGGGCGTGCTCCGTGATCAGCTCGGCCGGCTCGGCGGCACGCCGTTCGAGCTCCGCCACCTGGTCGCGCGCGTCAGTGGTCGCCCGATGCTGCCGCTGAGCGTGCTGGGACGGCTGCGCAAGGAGCTCGTCGTGGCCCTCGAGCGGCTCGTCGAGCGGCCGGTGGCCGGGGGAACCGGCGACAGGCAGACTGCAGGTCTGTCCCACGAGCGGGAGGCTGGGGGGCCATCCACCGGTCAGCAGAATGTACGTCTGCCCCACGGGCGGCGGACCTCCGCCGGGCCCGGCGATCATCCGCAGCTGCACGTGCTCGTCCGCTCGCTCGAGCAGCTCACCGCGGCGCTCGAACTGGGCGAGCGGTCGCTGGTGGCCGAGTTCGCCGACATCCGTCAGTACCGCGACGTCGTCGCGGCCTGCCGGCGGGCCGGCGCCACGATCCTGCTCGCGACGCCGCGGATCCAGAAGCCCGGGGAACTCGGGGTGTTCTCGCTGCTCGAGAAGCAGGCACCCGACGGGGTGCTGGCCCGCAACTGGGCCGCCGTCGAGTTCTTTCGCGACCGCGGGCTGCCGGTGGTGGGTGATTTTTCGCTCAACGTGGCAAACCGCCTGGCGGCCGACTTCTTCCTGGCCGCCGGCTGCGATCGCGTGACGGCCTCCTACGACCTCAACCGCGACCAGCTCGGCCCGCTCGTGGCGACCGTGCCGGCCGGCAGGCTCGAACTCGTGATCCATCAGCACATGCCGCTCTTTCACATTGAGCACTGCGTGTTTTGTGCGGTGCTGTCGCCCGGCACGAACAAGACCAACTGCGGCCGCCCCTGCGACGACCATGTCGTGAAGCTCCGCGACCGGGTCGGGGTGGAGCACCCGCTGACCGCCGACGTCGGCTGCCGCAACACGCTCTGGAGCGCCGTGCCGCAGAGCGGCGCCGAGGCGGTGGCGGCCCTGCGGGCCGCCGGCGGGCGGCACTTCCGGATCGAGTTCCTCGACGAGCCGGCGACCGAGGTCGGCCGCGTGGTGCGGGCCTATCGCGACCTGCTCGCCGGCCGGACGACGGGCCGGGAGGTGTGGCGGACGCTGAAGGCGGCCAACCGCGTGGGCGTGACCCGCGGCACGCTCGAGGCGAGCACCTGGAACCCGGTCGGGCCCCGGACCCTGGGCACCGCGTGACCGGGCTCCGGCGTGACCGGGCTCCTGGAGTGGACTGCGAGGGGTTGCCCATGCCAATCGAGCGGCGTTGTCAGCAAGCGTAGGCAGGATGCCGAAGCGCAGCTGGCATCGAGCGAGCGAAGGGCAGGAAGCCCGCAGCGAGCGTCCGGCGAGATGGCATGGGCAACCGCGAGCCTGCGGTACCAACTGGCCGGATTGGTTCGCCGGCCGGGGACATGCTCAGAACCTTCGGACTTTGCGAGTACTTACCCGATCGGTGTAGCCACGTGCGTGCTCCGCAAAGGTCCTCGGTTCCTGCGCGTGCCCCCGGCCGGCTCCTCAGCATCGAAAATCTCGGCAGCGCACGTCCGACGTGATTTGGTCACGGCGCGACCGAACTCAGGGAGTGGACTGCGAGGGGTTGCCCGTGCCGAGCGAGCGGCGTAGGAAACCGAGCGCAGCAAGGATTGCGAAGCGAGGGTTCCTCCGAGCGACCGGAGGGCAGGATGCCCGCAGGGAGCGTCCGCCGAGCCGGCACGGGCAACCCGAGCCTGCGGACCCCAAGGCGATGCCAAGCGCGATCCGGTCACGGAGTCACCGGACTCCGGGAAAGCAACCGGCCCGGGGCGGAAACCCGCCCCGGGCCGGCCTGTGCTTCAACTCGTCGTGCGGGCTACTTCGCCAGCTTCCCGAGCGCCTCCACCATCGGCGTCACGACGGCACCCAGCACGTCCTTGACGCCCGGCAGGGCCATCACGGTGTCGATCAACTTCTGGAGCAGGCCCAGGTTCTTGCCCACGAACTCGGCGAACGGGGCCTTCTCCTCGGCCGGCAGCTTGCCAGCCTCGGTCGTCAGCGTCTCGAGCAGCGGCGAGAACTCCTCGAGCTTCGGCAGGGCGGCCTTGGCCGTGGCCTCGTCCTTCACGCCCTCGAGCACCGAGGTCAGACCGCCGAAGAGCTCGGTGGCCGACTTGCCGACCCGCACCGCCTCCAGGAACTTCGGATCGATCGTGATCACGTCCTGCACCGTATCGACGATCGTGTTGCCCTTCTGCTCGATCACCTCCGTGACCCGCTCGGTGACCGGGCCCTCCTTCTTCTCGGCGACGATCATGGCCGCCTGCTCGGGAGCCTGCCGCTGGCTCCAGAGGTAGTAGCCCACGCCGAGGGCCGCCAGGGCCAGGACCGGCAGGAGCCAGCCGGGCAGACCGGCCGCAGCCGGCTCCGGGGCGCCGCCCCGAGCCGAGCCCGAGCCGCTCGGCAGGAGCGAGCCGAGGTCGCCGAGCGAGAGGCCGCGCGGCATCGCCGCGGAGATGTTGCCCGCCTGCTCGGAGAACAGCCGCGAGACACCGGCGGCGTCGGGGCGGCCGCCGAGCTGCTTCGCGATCACACCCAGGACGACCGGCGCGAGGTAGCTCACCAGCTTCCGCATCAGGTCGGGCTGCGAGCCCACGAACGACGCGATGGTGCCGATGATCTTGGTCAGGTTGCCGCCACCGAGGAGCGAGCCCAGCAGGTCGCCGCCCACCTTCGACAGGCCCGAGGCGTTGCCCCCGGCCAGGTAGCCGGCCAGGTTGGTCAGCGTCGAGAGGTCGAGGCCCCCCATGGCGCCGGCGAGCTGGTCGGCGCCGCTGCGCGACGAGGCCAGCTTGCCGAAGATCTGCAGGAGCGCCGGCACCGCCGCACTGCTGGCCGTCCGGGTCTGCTGCTCGGAGGCACCGACGAGGCCGCCGAGCTTGCCGAGCACGTCGCCCGACAGCTGGGAGGAAATCAAATCAACGATGTTCATGCCTGGTCTCCAGGGAAAGGGAATCCGCAGCGGCCGCACGCCGTGCGGGGGAACTGGTCCTGCCGTGAGATGGATCGCCGCCCGCCATCCCTGGCGGCCGTCCGGACCGGCCGAGGGTTTCCCACTGGAAACACCGGTCCGCCTGCCGACGGGTGTCGTTGTAGTGGTCACCGGAGCCGCCCGCAAGCAGCGGCAGCCCGGCGCCTGCCGCCAGAATAATGGCGAAAAACGCGGCCCGGCCCAGGCGCCGAAAACTGCTTTAACTGGCGGTTGGTTCTTGCCGATAATGCCGATTGTGTCGGGAAGGGCGGCTGGACCGCCCACGGCCCGGCTTCCACCACCCCCACCCTGGGTTCGAGGAGAAGGGACGATGATCGCGACCAAGCTGCCCGCCGGCATCCGGGACGACATCACGCAGTGCATCGGCCGCACGCCGCTTGTCCGCCTGCGGCGGGTCACCGAGGGCTGCCACGCCACGGTGGTCGGCAAGATCGAGAACATGAATCCCCTCTGGAGCGTCAAGGATCGGATCGCCTGCGCGATGATCGACGCGGCCGAGCGGGACGGGCGGATCGGCCCCGACACGATCGTGATCGAGCCCACCAGCGGCAACACCGGGATCGGCCTGGCCTACGTCTGCGCCGCCCGCGGCTACCGGCTCCGCGTCACGATGCCCGAGAGCATGAGCCTCGAGCGGCGGCGGATGCTCAAGGCGCTCGGGGCCGAGCTCGTGCTCACGCCGGCGGCCGAGGGCATGCCCGGCGCCGTCCGGCACGCCGAGGAGATCTCCGGGTCGGGCAGCCAATACTTCATGCCGCAGCAGTTCAAGAACCCGGCCAATCCCGAGGTTCATCGCCGCACCACCGCGGAGGAGATCTGGCAGGACACGGAGGGGCAGGTCGACATCGTCGTCTGCGGCGTCGGCACCGGCGGCACGATCACCGGCGTCGGCGAAGTCCTCAAGAGCCGCAAGCCCGCGATCAAGGTGGTGGCCGTCGAGCCGGCCAACAGCCCGGTGATCTCACAGAAGCTGGCCGGCGAGCCGATCAAGCCGGGCCGGCACACGATCCAGGGCATCGGGGCCGGCTTCATCCCCGACATCCTGAACCTCGACATCATCGACGAGGTGATCAAGGTCGACGACGAGGACGCCATGGAGACCGCCCGGCAGATGGCCAAGCGTGAGGGGCTGATGTGCGGCATCAGCTGCGGCGCGGCCGCCTGGGGCGCCCTCCAGGTGGCGCGGCGGCCCGAGCATGCCGGCAAGCTCGTGGTGGTGGTGCTGCCCGACCTCGGCGAACGCTACCTCTCCACCCGGCTGTTCCCGGAGTAGCCTGCCGGGAGCGCCCTCAGCCGTCGCCGAACTCGAGCTTGACGCGGCGCGGCATCGCCAGCCGAGCGAGCATGCCCAGCGAACCCTTGGGCAGGCCCAGGAACTCGAGCCGCTCGAACCAGCCCGGGATCTCCGCGGCCAGCTTGCCGACCCGCGTGCCCCGCAGGTCGAGGTGCCGCAGGTTGGCGAGGCCCTTGAGCTGGAGCAGCCCCTCGTCGCCGACCGTTCCCCCGGCCAGATCCAGCGTGGCCAGATCCTTGAGCGAGTCGGCGCGGAAGCCGAGCAGGATGCAGAACACGTCGTCGGCCCGCTCGTTGGCCAGCCGCACGCCCACGAGCTTGTCGGCATGCTCGGGCCGCCGCGCCACCTGGAGCGCGCCCCAGGCAGCCGCACCGCAGCTGATGCCGCACATGAGGCCTTCGCGCTTCGCCATCTGACGGGCCGTCTCCATCGCGTCCTCGTCGTCGACCTTCACGACCTCGTCGATGACGTCCAGGTTGAGGATGTCGGGAATGAAGCCGGCGCCGATGCCCTGGATCGTGTGGCGGCCCGGCTTGATCGGCTCGCCGGCGAGCTTCTGCGAGATGACGGGGCTGTTGGCGGGCTCCACCGCCACGACCCGGACGGAGGGCTTGCGGCTCTTGAGCACCTCGCCGACGCCGGTGATCGTGCCCCCGGTCCCCACGCCGCAGACGACGACGTCGACCTGCCCCTCGGTGTCGGTCCAGATCTCCTCCGCGGTCGTGCGGCGGTGCACCTCGGGAT
>JBJTAA010000012.1:0-18366 GCA_046090525.1 Planctomycetota bacterium | reverse complement strand
CCTCGCGGTCGCCCTCGACGAAAAACACCCGCTGCCCCACGCCCCGGACCGGCTGCGGTGGCTCGCCCACCCAATCGGTACGGCGGCCGAGTCGAGAGGCATCGTCGGCGCCGGTCAGCGTGCCGTAGATCGCCGGCAGATGCACCTCCGCGTCGAACGCCTCGCGCACGACCAGCCGGGCCGGCCGCCAGAGCAGATCGAGGGGCCGCTCCGGCTTCTGAAACTCGACGAGCTCGACCCGCTCGGCCGGAATCCAGTAGTACTTGCCGGTCCGCGTGAGTACCTCGAACACGCCGCTGGTCAGGTCGTCGAGGTCGCGAAAGTCGGCGAACGGCTCGTCCCCCAGCCGCCCGGGGAGCGCTGGCCGGGCCCGCTCTGCCTCCTCGGCGAGCGTCGCCGCCCGGTCCACGTCACCAGACCGCAGGTGCACGCCCGCTTCGAGGAGGAGTCGCAGGGTGGCGGTCGGCCCCTCGTCGAGAAACTCCGGCAGCCCGGCGCCCGCAAAAAAGTGGCGCCGGGCCGTCTCGCCGCGGAGCAAATGCCGCACCGGGACGACGGTCGCCGCAGCTCCGGCGTCGAGCGACATGACCGTGTCGAGTTGGCCGTCGGCCCGGTCGAACTCCCCGGCCACGATCAACAGCTCGGCCAACAGCCAGCGCGCCGAGAGATCGCCAGGCTCGGCCTTGACCGCCTGAACGGCCGCTTCGATCCCCGCCGCCAGTTGCCCGGCCCGGTAGAGGTCTCCCGCTTTGCCCATCGCAATCGCTCCCTTCCGCTTGCCTGATGTGGGTTTGCCTGATTCGCGCCTTTCGGCCCGCGATCTCACGGGTCATTTCTTCCGAATGGACGTCGTCAGTCGCACGGACGTGGCCAGCTCATCGAGCTGGAAGTGTGGCTGCAGGTGCATCACCACCCGGTAGCCGCCGGCCGTGCCCGGCTCGTCCCGCACCTCGACCTGTGCCGCCCGCAGCGGCAGGCTGGCGCGAGTCTCGGCCGATGCCCGATCGTCGGGCGTGACGTAGTCGTGAACCCACTCGTTGAGCACGTGCTCCAGGTCGTCGGCCGAGGCCACGGAGCCAACTTTGTCGCGGCCGAGCACCTTGAGGTAGTGGGCGAACCGCGACACGCAGAGCATGTATTGGAGCATGGCTGAAACGCGGGCGTTGGCGGTCGCCTCGGCCCGGTCATACCGCCGCGCCAGGTGGAGGGATTGGTTGGAGTGAAACACCGCCCGGCCGTCGGCGCCCGTCGCCACCAGCGGCAGGAATCCGGCTGCCGCCAGCCGCCGCTCCGCCGCTTCGGTGACCGTCGTCTCGGTCGGCCCGCGGCGGAAGGCCACCGGTTCGCTGGGGCCGAAGGTCTCGACGGGCAGTGCCTCGACGAGCCCTCCGCCGGCCGCCCCGCGCGAGCCGCCGCGGATGTCGGCAAACCAGCCCGAGCGGCCAAACTCCGCGATCACGACCCCCGCAAAGGCCCAGGCCGCACTCGTCCACAGCCGCCGCCGGCTGTCCGGCCCATCGACCCGCTCTCGGTATCGAAAGCCGCGATGGGCCCAGGTGCGCTCGTTCGCCGCCCGGCCATCGGGTTCGCCGATCCAGCCGTCATAGGGCAGCCGTGCGAGCACCCGCGGCAGGGCAAGGCCGAGGAACCGTGACTCCTCGCGGTCGCGGAGCGACCGCCATTTCGTGTACTCCGCCCCGGCGTGCAGCACGTCGATCGCCGGAACCTCCTCGAGGTGTTGGAACGAGTCGATGCCCAGCAGGTCCGGCTGGGGCGCGGCGACCAACGGGGCGAAGCTCGCGGCCGCGATTTCGCCAAGGCCGGTCAGAAGCTCGAGATCCTCCGGGTGGCGCCCGAACGCGTAGTCGGCGATCAGCAGGCCGTAGGGTGTTCCACCGGGCGTTCCAAACTCGTCCTCATACACTTTTCGCCACAGGG
The DNA here is from genome assembly GCA_046090525.1 of Planctomycetota bacterium. Classification (GTDB taxonomy): domain Bacteria; phylum Planctomycetota; class Planctomycetia; order Pirellulales; family UBA1268; genus QWPN01. The sequence goes on along the minus strand of JBJTAA010000012.1, from coordinate 16,428 downwards.
CGGAGCGATCGAACTCGATGGCCCCCGTGCGGTCACGGGCCAACTCGCGCTTGCTTGCCGATAGAAATCGCACCCGCACCCGGGCCCGGTCGTCAGTCCCGCCGCCGGCCGCCTCGTCGGCCCGCTCGACGAGCCAGAGGAGCGATCGCCAGGATGCCTCGAGCTGCTGGAACCGCGGATGGTGCAGGATCGCGTCGAGCTGCCGGCCCAGCACGTCGTCGAGCAGGGCGATGTCGGCCGCCAGCCGGTCGCTCACCGTCTGCCGACACAGCTGCTCGCCCGCGGGGACGCGAGCCGACGCCCAGGCAGCCAGCGCCTCGGCGTGGCTCGTGGCCGCGCGCAGCCTTGCCGCGGTCGGGCTGGCCCCGGACGATTCGCCCAGCGTCCACTCGACAGGCTTCCGCCACGCGGAACCGTCGCCCGGACCGGCCGAGAGCGACGCGCCGCCGACGGCTGGCACGGTTGCATGCGAAAGGTCGACCGGGCTCATCGAATCCTATCGCCCTCCTCCCGTCGCCGGGCCTTACCGCCGTCAGCGATCGACGCTCACTTCTTCGCCGATGCCGGAATCTTGGCGACCATGCGGAGAGAGGTGGTGAGCTCCTCGAGCTGAAGCCAGGGACGCAGGTAGGCGACCGCGTTGTAGCTGCCCGGCGCACCCGGCACCTCCTCGACCTTGATCTCTGCCTCGGCGAGCGGGTAACGGGCCTTGATTTCAGCCGTCGGCTTCGGATCGGCCGACACGTAGTTCGCGATCCACCGCTTCAGCCAGTCCTCGCAGTCCTGCCGCTCCATGAACGACCCGATCTTGTCGCGGGCGATGCACTTGAGGTAGTGGGCGATCCGCGAGGAGGCCATGATGTAGGGAAGACGTGCCGAGATCGCCGCGTTGGCCGTGGCCTCGGGGCGGTCATACTTCTTGGCCTTCTGGGACGTCTGGGCTCCGAAGAACACGGCGTAGTCGGTGTTCTTGTAGTGGCACAGCGGCAGGAAGCCGAGCTTCGACAACTCCGCCTCCCGCCGGTCGGTGATCGCGATCTCGGTGGGGCACTTGAGATCGACGTCGCCGTCATCGTCGGTGAACACGTGAGCCGGCAGCCCTTCGACCTTGCCGCCGTTTTCGGCGCCGCGGATCGCCGTGCACCAGCCCGTCTGGGCGAAGGCGTTGGTCAGCGTGGTGCCCATCACGTAGGCGGTGCTCATCCAACAGTAGTTGGAGTGATCGACCGTCTTGGAGCGGCCCTTGTCGTCGAGCTCGACCTCCTCGTAGTTGAACTCCTCGACGGGCTTGGTCTGGCTGCCATAGGGCAGGCGGGCGAGTGTCCGCGGCATCGTGAGCACGACGAACCGCGAGTCATCGGAGTCCCGGAAGCTCCGCCACTTGGCGTAGCTCGCGTCGAGGAAGATCTTCTCGAGATCCCGCGGCTTCGACAGTTCCTCGAAGCTCTCGAGCCCCAGCAGTTCAGCCCCGGCGCTCGTGACGAAGGGGCAGAAGCCGGCCGCTGACACCTGCGACATCTTCGCAAGCATGTCGATGTCTTCCGGGTGATTGGTGAACTCGTAGTCGCCGATCAAGGCTGCATAGGGCTCACCTCCAGGGGAGCCAAACTCGGCTTCGTAGATCTTCTTGAAGGCCTGGCTTTGGTCGAACTCGACCGCCTTCTCGAGATCCTTGGAGAGCTCCCGCTTCGACACGTTGAGCACCCGCAACTTGAGCTGGGCTCCGGTCTCGGAGTTCATCACGAGGTGGTGCAATCCCCGCCACGAGCCCTCGAGCTTCTGGAACTTTTCGTGGTGCATGATCACCGCGAGCTGCTTCGACATGGCGGCATCGATCGCCGCCATGGCCCGGTTGATCGTCTTGGTGACGTTGCGGTCGAACTGGACGGTGCCTTGGAGAGACTGCTCCACCAGGGCCCGGATCAGTTCGTCGCGCCGCGGCTTCTCGACCGCCCGTGGCATCATGCTCGTGATCTGATCAAGCAGGCTCCCGCCCGCCTCGGTCGTGGTCGATGCGGCCACCTCGGCAGCCTTCTTCTGTGCGCTCATGGGGGAATCCCTTCGGGAGGACGGGGGGAAATCTCAGGGTTCACTCGCGGTCGGCGTCGGAGAGGCCCATCTCTCCGGCAAGTTTTTGCAGCTGATCGGTGTCCTGGAGGATCTTCTCGAGTTCCCCCTCGAGGCCGTCGGCCCGATCGACCGCCGACAGCAGGTCACGCAGGCGATTGCGGGTCTCCAGCAGTCTGCGGAGCGGTTCGACCTGCTCGACGATCCTGGCGGGCTCGAAATCCTCGATCGAGGAAAACTTCAGCTTGACGGCCATCTCGCTGCCGTCGCCGGCGAGCGTGTTCTCCGCCCGGAACTCGAGGCCGGGCGTCATCTTGCGCAGCACCTCGTCGAAGTTGTCCCGGTCGATGTTGATAAACTTGCGGTCTTTGAGCGCCTTGAGCGGCTCGGTGGGCGTGCCGGAGAAGTCGCCCAACACGCCGACGACGAAGGGCAACTCCTTGACGACGACGGCCCCCTCCGTCTCGACGTCGTAGGTGATGTGGACCCGCGGCTTGCGGACGCGGTTGACTTTGCCGTGGACGGACTCGGGCATGATGGCGGTCCTTCGTGGGGAGGAACAAACCGGCCAGGCGACCGGCCTGGCTGGCGGATTGCGGGAAAGAATCGTGTGCGGCGGTCGTCCGTGGGATCACGGCCCGGGGCTAAGGCTCCTCGTCAAACTTCAGGCCGGCGATCCGGGACACCGATTGCAGGCCGGGCGGCTCGAGAATCAGTTCCCGGTAGTAGTCCGTTCGCGACAGCCGTGCCATCCGGACCACATTCCGCACCTGCGCGGCAAGCAGGCTGTGCGGGTCGTGGTGCTCGAAGTAGTCGGCCACCGAATCCAAGATCCGCAAAACATCATGCCGTGCGGACCCCACCGGCACAAGTACCCCGGACAAGGGGTTTGCCGGGCCGGACGCCGGAGGAGATGTCAAGGCGCTGGTCGCGTCCGGGGCCGCGAAGAGATCCGCCAACTGGCTGGCCGCGCAGGCCCGCAGGGCATCCTGACATTCCTCGAACAACTGCCGCAGGGGGAGCGTCGGCAGCGTGGCACGGTCGCCTGAGGCCTGAGCCACCGCCGTGGCGAGCGCTTCCCACGAGTCAAGCGCACGGCCGAGCCCCACAAACGTTTCCCGCAGGAACTGTGCATCGCTGCTTCCCGCGGCTGCAGCGAACTGACCGGCCAGTTCGCCTCCGGCTTGGCCGATTCGCCAATGTCCCAGCCCGAACTGGTCACCGTCGCGACCATGCACGAGCGGAATCTGGAGGATGGCCGGCACCAGCAGGCCGTCCACGTCCTCGCCGACAAGTTGCAGCAACGGCCGAACCCGCTCCCGGGCGACGGTCGCCTCGTCCGCCGGCCCATCCTCCGGATCGGGCAGCGGAAAGAGATCCGCCCACTGCGCCTCGACGAGCACCCGGGCGGCGTCGCAGCCGGCGGCGATTCCCGCGAAGCCGTCGGTGCGGGCCAGCGCTTCGATCAAAAGCGCGCCCACGGTCAGGTCGCGGGATCGGTCACGGAGCAACTCCGCCGAGCGGGCGGCAACTGCCCGCCAGCGGGGAGTCGCCTCCGCGCGGCTGACCTGCTTTTCCGGCGGTCGGCCGGCCGATCCGGCCGTGGCCGCCGCGGCCTGCTCGCCGCCGATCGCCGCATCGGCATCCCGCTCGATCTGGCGTGCCTCTGCCCGCCACTCACGCGCTTCCCGCCAGAGCCTCGCGGCCTCGTCGTCGGTGCGGAGATCGGCCCCCGCCCGGCCGCCGCTGGCCGGGGGAAGTCGCAGCGCTTCGAGATCGAGATAGTCGGCAAGAGGCATCTGGATGACATCCCCCTGAACAGAGGAACTCTTTTGGGGCAAGTGTGCCTTCGAGCGAGTGGCGAGTCAAAAACCCGTGGCGCGGCCGTGAGACACGGCTCAGTCGTCGAGATCCTCGGCCCGCAAGGCGGCCGCCAGCCGGCCGAGGGCCCGGGCGTGCAGCCGGCTGGCCCAGGCCTTGCTGATGCCCACCTCCGCCGCGGCCTCCGTCAGGGTCTTGCCCTGGAAGTAGGTGGCCCGCACGAGCGTGGCCATGTCGGAGGGCAGGGCCGCGACGAACTCCCGGAGCTTCGCGGCCACCTCCCTGCGGATCACGATCTCGTCGGGTCGCTCGAGCCCCGAGTCGGCGATCTCCCCCTCGTCCATGCCGCTGCGGGAGGCGATGCACGCGACGGCCAGCGCGCTGGCCGCGCCCTTGAGCCACGCCCCCTCACGGGCGATGACGTGGTCGGGCGAGCCGCCCCGAGGCTGCGAGGCGTCGCCGTCGTCGGCCAAGGCCTCATTGGCCATCCGGTCATACCGGCCCCCCTCGAAGTCACCCCGGTCGAACCACTTCATCCGTGAGAGCCCGTCGAGGATCGCCCCCCGGATCCGGTACCACGCATAGGTGCTGAACTGGCCGCCGCGGGCGGCGTCGAAGTCGCGGGCCGCTTCCGCGAGCCCGACCTGCCCGGATGACACGAGGTCCTCGAGATCGACGTGCGGCGGCAGCCGCTGGTGGATCTTCCAGGCGATGGACCGCACGAGTCCTTGGCAGGACACGATCAGCCGCTGGCGCTCCGCGGCCGAGGTCGACGAGCCGGTGGTTGTCATCACGGGGATCCTCCGGGCGACGCCTGCCCCTCGGCGGCGGCCTGATTCCGCAAGGCCGTGACAAGCGTCTGGAGCCGGGCGGCAGACACCGGGTCGTCGAGCAAGGTCCCGGCGATTCGCTCGGCCAGCCGCCGGCGGGCCCCCGGTCCTTGGACAAGCGAGGCCAACGCCTCCGGCAGCACCGCCTCCACCAGATCAGCCGCCAGGCCCGCATCGAGGTTGACTCGGCCCGCCCGGCGACCGAGGGCGGCCTTGAGCCGGTCCAGGTCCTCGGCCGTGAGCGCCGCCGACCATGGCCCCCCGTCGTCGCCGGCGCCAAGCGAATCGATGGCGTCCGCCAGCAGGTGGGGCAAGGGCTCGCCGCCGGCGTCCAGTGGCGCGGTCTTGCGGCCCGCTCCGGCGGCGCGGTGTCCGCCCTGATTCGATCCCGAAGCTGCCATCATGTTTCTCCCCAGGCCGCGCAGCCGCTCAGCCACCCACCATCCGCCACAGCACCATGATCCCCGCCGCCGCGATCAGCAGGCCGCTCACCACCCAGAGCACGCGGGCCACCCCGTGCGCCCGCGCGTCGGCATGCACTTCCTGTTGGGTCCACTCGAGATCGCCCTGACAGTCGAGCAGCCGGTCGATCACGCCCCGCACGAAAGCCCGTTCGTCGGGGGGCTCCCCGCAGGCCGCCAGGTAGCAGCCGGCCACGAAGGGCGCCCACTCGCTCGTCTCTCCGTCGGGCGCCACCAGCGCCCGTCTGAGGATGACCGTCAGGCGGCCGGCGAGCTCGCTCCGCAGCCGGGCCACGAGGGTGGCCAGCCGGTCGTTGTTGGCGGTCGACAGAATGGTGCCGGACCGAAACAGTCGCCCGCTGACGAGATCCTCGACCATCCCGCAGGCCCGGCTCGCCAGGCTGCCGAGCTGGTCGTAGGAGGGCACCAATCCAGCCGGAAACCGCTGGCCGAGGCGGCCGGCCCGCTCCGCCGCGGGCATCCGGGAGATCAGCTCGACAAACCCAGGCTCGCGGTCGAGCCCCAGCACCAGCGCGACGACGGGCGCCCGCACGCCCGTGGCCGAAAGCGCCGTCGACAGGTCGTCGCCGAGCGCCTGGCCCACGAGCTGCGGATCGACCGCTCCGGAAACGAGCAGATCCCCCGGCACGACCGCAACGATGCCGTTGATTGGGGCCACGCCGGCGCGGTCCGTTCGCAGCAGGCGGCAGACGTAGCTGAAACGCTCGCGGATCTCGTCCCGTTCGGTGGCGGAAGCCGCGGTCGGCCGAGGCGCGGGAACCGCCGCCGGCGAGAGGCTGCCGATGTCGATCGTGTGGGTCAGCACGCGTTCCGGCGGAGCGAGTGATTCGGCGGCAGCCGGTGGGCCGGTCTGGGCATCCTGCACCATCACTGTTCCGCGAATGTCACCGGCTGGACTGTTGGTCGCGACGGACCCTTGGGCGGCAGGGGCCGGCGCCGGCCGAAATCGCCCACGTCGGACGGTGTCGATGAGGCGTGAGCAGGTCGCCAGGCAGACGAAGATGGCGTCGGGGCCGCCGGAGACGTGCAGGGCCGCGTCCCCGGGGGGGGCTGCCGTGACCATGAACTCGCCGGGCGACTCTGCCAGCAGCCGTTCCTCCTCCTGATCGGAGCGGGCGCCGATCACGAGGAACAGCGGCGCCTCGTCGGGTTGGAGCCCCTGCCGCCGCAGCGCGACGACCCCATCGCGCCAGGCCTCGAGGATGTCGGGAAACCGGCTGACGTCCCGCTCCAGCCAGAGCCTTGCGGCCTGGTAGACGAGCAACGGTGTCAGTGCCAGGAGGACGGCCAGCACCGCCAGGTTGCTCGGTCGCAGCCACGCCTCCAGCACCTGCTGCTCGTCGCCCACCACCACCAATGCGAACGCAAGCAGCACCACGAGCACCTGAAACACGGCGACACAGAGGGCGATCCTGCCGGCCAGCGTCATGCCCGCCACGATCCGGGGGATGTCTCCCACCATCTGCAGCGGTGCCCGCAGCAGGCTCCAGACGACGTTCATGCGGCCGACTCCTCGGGGATGGTGGGTTCGGGACGGGGCGTCCTAGCCCGCGGCCCGCCAGACAGCTGCGCCGAGCGTGACCACGGCACACGCGAGGGCGAGCGCGGTTGCCAGGCTCGCCCAGATCAGGCTGGTCCTGCCGGACAAGGGCGGGGCGCCCGACAGGTCCGGGGCCACGTCGGGCAGGGCGGGCCGGCCCTGCCCGACCTTGACCAGTTGCTCCTGACGCCGCAGCCAGGCCGTCAGGGCCTCGGGCTGGTCGCGGAACATCCCGCGGAATCCGAGCACCACCGCCAGCATGAAGGCCTCGAGCGCGTCGCGGCTGCCGAGACCCGCGGCCTGCTCGGCGCGGTCAAAAAATTTCGTGGCTCGGTCGCGGGTGCCGAACACCGTGACCTCGAGGGCATGGTTCTCCCACCATGACTGGCCCGGCCAGGCGATTTCCGCAATGAACAGCTCGTCGGCCAGCGACGCCAGCGCGTAGGACGCCAGCTCCCAGTCCTTGGCCCGAGAGCCTGGCATCCGTGACGCACCCCGGTCGATCGCCCCACGCACCCGGGCCTGCTCCTGATCGAACGATCCGGCCGTGCCGCTCCGCGCCCGGTCGGCGAGCGCGAGCACCTCGAGGAGTGCCGGGTCAAACGCGGCGGCGAACTCGGGGGTCATCGGCAGCCTCGATGGAAATGCTGGCTCTCAGAATGTCTGCGGCACGGCGAAGAGTGCGAACTCGAGCGCCACCGGATTGCCGTCGTGGAGCACGTCGACCCTCCGGCTGCCCACGAGCGCGGTCCCGTTGACGATGCTGGAGTCCTTGAGCCGCATCGCCAGCGACTGCGAGTCCCGGACGTCGTTCCAGGCCACGCTTTCCCGGCCCACCTGATAGTAGAGCCAACCCCCCTTGTCGGGCAGGGCGCGGGGCGTGCGGTCCATGCGCATGAGCTTGAGGCCGGGAACGCCCATCTTGAACAGGTGATCGACCTGGCGGGCGCTGCCGAGCTTGAGGTCGAGCCGGCTGGCCCGTTGGCCGTCCACATTGAGCAGCGCGTCGCACTCTTCGGCCGAGATCTCGCCCCGCAGGACGCCGACGTACCACCGCCAGTCGGCCTGCAGCCATTTGGGGTCGAGCGTCACGCCGAGCGACGCCGGCCCGGTGCCGGAGAAGTAGCGCTGTTCATACTCGAGCGCGGCCACCCGCGAGAGCATCCGTTCGATGCGTTCCTTGACCTCGCGAAAGATGCGAGCCAGATCGTCGTGGTCGTAGGCCGGCAACTCCGGCATCCGCCGTTCGGGTTCGAAGATCGCCAGCTGGCCGGCGATCCGGCAGAGCTCGAGGTAGGCGGTTCGCGGGTGGATCCCCGGGGCGAAGGCCACCACCCGGAGTGCCGCATGGGCCTCCAGAACCTTCGAGAGCATGATCAGCCGGTCGAGGTCTCCCGGCTCGGAGCTGGAGAAGCCGACCTGCCGGTTGACGGCCTGTTCCGAAAGCACCTCGAGCTTGCGGCCGAGAAGGTCGTAGACGCCGCGGACCACGTCGCGGCCGAGCGGGCCCCAGGCATCGATCGCCAGCATCGGCGGGAAGTAGTCGGGGTCGATCTCCGGAGCCGCCTCGCGGTTGCCCGCCCGGCGAATCTGGGCCACCGGCAGGAGTTCGTAACCGGAGAGATCCTGGTTCGACATCACCAGCCGCACGTTGAGCCGCCGGAACTCGAGTTCCTGGTCATTCCCGCCGGCGGTTTCGTCCTGCAGGCTCTGGCGGACGGCCGTGTAACGGGCGCGGTCGGGGGAGCCGGGAGGCGAGATGTTCCCGCCGGCGGGATCGGGGCGGGGAACGGCCAGGTACACCCGCACGGTGTCGGCGACCTCGAGCGCGTCCCCCAGGGCGGCCTTGAGCTTCGTGAACGTGCCGACGGCCCGGTCGATGCTGACCCGGTCGGGCTCCTCGCCCGGTTCGAGCCAGACGACCGTGCCATCCGGCATCACGGCACGGCAGGCCCGGACCTCGACCTGCCGGGCCGCCAGGGCCGTGGGGTCGAGATGCAGGGTGACGATGCCGTAGCCGCACGGATCCCGAGCGGCCTGTCCGGTTGCGACGTATTCAGCCCAGTGCCGGTCGCTCGCTTGGAAGTGGTGCGGCCGGAGGAACATTCCCTCCGACCAGTGGACCGGCAGGTGACGCATGCGGAGTTCCCGGACAGCCCGCCGTGGCCGTCGGCGTGTGATGGAAGGCGGGCTCGAGTTGGCCGCCGAACGGACCGCTTCCCGACCCGCGGAGGGTACCTCCAATCGCGGGGAGAGTAAAGAGTCGGGGGCCCTTCCGCGAAGCTGGTAGAAAAGGGGGTGCCTGATCCCTTGAAGGGGTGAGATCCGCGGGGCAGACTACCGCTGCCCGAGGGTGATCGGCCGGGTGCAGCGAGACGTGGGATGAGCGCGCCGAACGACACGAGTCAGGCCGCCGGCGGACGGCGGAATCGGTGGCGACCGGCCGCTCCCGTGGCGCGTGCGGCGCCCAGCCCTCAGCGGCGGGCCGCGTGGACCATGGCGAGCGTCGCAGCGCTGGCATGTCTGGCCGCGCTGGCGATCTGGCCGTGGCTGTTCGCCAGGCGGACCGCCGTGGTGCAGCTGTCGATCGACGAGTTTCAAAACGACCTGCTGCTGCCGCTGCCCTATGGGCGCGAGGATGTCGAGGCGATCGGGCAGGCGCTCGCTGGCCGGCTTTCGCCGCGGCTCGAAGGCCGGCGTCCCAAGAGCCTCGAATACCACACCGCTAACGCCATCGGCGACCAACTCCGTTCGGAGATCGGTGCCCTGCAACTGACACGGCGGGACGCGCTGGTCGCCATCGTGCGGGGCCAGACGTTCGTCACAACGGACGGGGATGGACGGCAGCACGCCTGCCTGCTCGCCGAGGATGTCGGCCTGTCGCGGGCGAGCCCCACCAACATCGTGGCCTGTCGGTCGTTGGTCGAGACGCTGGCGTCGTCGTTGGCGCGAGACACCTTGGTGGTGCTCGACATGGGCGACCTGCGTTGGGATCCGCGGCTGGGCGTGATCGCCGGAGTCGTGCCGGCCCAGCTGGACGAGGAATGTCGGCAGCCGGTTGGCGGCCGGGGGCGCTGCTGGGTGCTCGGGTCGCACGATACCCATGAGTTTTCGGGGGTCAGCATGATCGATCGCCGGGGCATCTTCCTGCGGGCGGTGGAACTGGCGATGGCCGGTCGCGCCGATGACCGCCAGTGGGGCGGCGACGGCGATGGCGAGGTCGAACTGCACGAGCTGGCACGGTTCGTGGCGGCCTGGACAAACGCCTGGTCGATGCGGGAAAGCGGCTTCCGGCAGCGGCCGGTTCTCTGGAAGGTCGGTGTGGGCCGCGTGCCGCTCGACGCGGTCGAGCCGGGCGTCCGGCTGGTCGCCGCGACCCCGCCGCGAGAGGCCAACCGCACCGCGGCCGCGGGGTTCATGGCGGCTCGGGGGGATGCGGCCACGGGGGCAGGCACGGCCGCGGCGGAGGGGGCGTCGGCCGCACCGGCGGCAGCCGCGCCCGCTGACCCGCCGTCTGCCCCTCCGCTCGTCACTGCCGCCGGCCCGAAGCCTGAGCCGGAACCAGGGCTCTGGGAGTTGCTGGCGCTGGCGGATTCCGCGGGCGAAGTTCATCCCCTCGACTACGCGCCGCATCTGTGGCGCAAGACAGTCGCCTTCGCCGCCGCCATCTCGGCGACGCCGCGAGATGATTCACCTCTGGCGACTCGGTTTGTCCGCTTGGAGCGAAAACTCGAGGACGACCTCCGAAGTTTCCGGCGGGCCAACGCGCAGCCCCTGTACGACGACGGGCTTCCGCTGGCAAGGCTGGCGGCCGCGCGGGAGAGGGCCAAAGCGGGATTCGCCAGTGCGTGGCAGAACGGCGACGACCGTGTCCGGGCCGCGCTGGCAGGCCGCAATCGCGCCTTCGACCTGGCGGCTGCGGTCGTGGAGTACTGCGGGACGGCGGCGGGCGGGCAGGTTACCGGCACCATGGCCCGGCCCGTGGGCCCGCTGCTCGACGCGATCGCGGCCGTCCACCAGGAGTTGGTTCGACTTGCCCAGGTGGCCGGCCCTGGGGAGCCGCCTGATGAACTTGTGCGGCGGCTGCGGACGCTGGACGAGGCGGAGCGCCGCCTGCGGGAGGAGGTGCAGGCGGGCGGCGAACGGCTGATCGACCGCGTGGAACGGGAGCGGCTCACGCTGCCGACTGCGGACATCCGCTGGTTCATGCGTTCGCGGCTGCCGACGGCGGACCAGAGGCGGCGACTCGCCCAGGCGGTCGAGGACCGGCAACGAGCGGAGCGACCCGCGCCGCCGGCGGATGCGGCCGGGCCGGTCGATCCCGCTGAGACGGCGGATGCGGCTGGGCCGGCGAGCCCCCCACCGGTGCGGCTCGAAATCCGGCTACCACCGCCGCCCGTGCCAGAACCGGATGGCGCCCGGCCACGGCCGGGGCGGCCTGACGCGGATTGGGATGAGGTCGAGGCCCGGCTGGGATTGACGGCCCGACTGCTGACGGTGTTCAGTTCGCCTGCGGAGGGGCGAGCTGAGGCGTTCAATCCCCTTGCCGCCTTGACCGCGGTGCGCGAGGCAAACCTGCAATCCGAACCGGCGCCGCGGGTCGCCGCTGCCGTGCGGGCGGGCCAGACGGTGGCCGGCATGTTGGCGGCGATTCCCGGCCGCGTCCGCCGCTTGGTGGACGACACAGCCGTCGCGTCGGCCGCCGGCGGCAAGCCTGCCGAACTCGACGGGCTCCTGCGGTTGAGCGATCCGCGGGATGCCTCCAGCATGCCGGCTGAGGCGCTCGGTTGGCCGCCCAGCGTGCGGGTGGCCCAGCCCCTGCGGTTGGCGATCAGGGCGAACGACGAACCCCTCGCGGCCGGCGAGTCGCGGCGGGTCACCGTGGCACTGCAATCGGGTGCGCCGTTTCCTGCCGACGGCACCGTGACCTTCGAGTTCGATGCGGAGCGGTTGGCGGTGCGGCTCGTGGACGGGCCGGAGCTGGTCTCCGGAAAGCCGCTCGAGGTCAAGTCATTCCCTGACCGTGGTCAACTGACGGTGCTCGTCAGGGCCCGCAGACGGCTCGCGGCCGGCGACCCCAAGGGCACCGCGCCGTTGGTTGCGGAACTCGCCGACGGCCGGCGACGTGAACGCGGCGAACGCCGGTTCCAGTTGCCGATCATGGAGCGGCTCGAGGTCGCGATCCGCGGCCGCTCTGGCACGGTGGAGGGCGATGCGCCGGGTGCCGACGGCTGGTGGAGCCTTGCGATCGACCCGGTAGCAGAACTCGCCGGCGAGGGGGGCGAACCGGCTGCCCCGGCGACGCTGCGGCTGCGACCGTTTCCCGGGCAGCCCACCGGCTGGGAAGTTGCCGTTGCCAATCAGACCGGCGAGCAACGGACCGTCCAGGTGGATCTCGTATCCGTCGGCGACGGTGCCCGAGAGCGGCTGGTGGCGCCCGACCTGGGCGGTGCCTGGCGTGCCCTTTCGGCCGGCGTCGAGCGGCGGCTGCCGCTTCCGGCGACCGCCCGGATCGTGGCGTCGAGCGGCCCTGTCACGCTGGCGGCGGAACCGACGCGCACGGCGGTGTTTCTCCAGCCGCTGGTTCCACCACCCGCGGCGGGCGAGGACCCGAAAGCTCAGGACTCATCCCCGGCGGCATCAGCCATCACATCGAGCCTGGCGCTGCTGATTCGCGATCTTGCCGCCGCTCCGCCTCCCGCCGCCGACCCGCGGCCGGACGACAAGCCCCTGGTCCGTCCGGCGGAGCGGCAGCGGGCCTGGATGGTGCGGCTCGAGCTCGTTCCGCGGCGGCCCGCCAGCTACCTCGAGGCCAAGGTCGTGTGGTCAGCGGAGGAGCGATCGCTCACGATCGATGTCGAACCGCGCGGCAAGGATCCGTCGGTGTTGCCGGACGGCCCCCTGCGGATCAGCGCCGCCCCCCTCGCCGAGGCCGCGAGCTCGGCCGACGATCCGCTGCGGCTGAGCAAGCGGGAAGCCATCCTCTCGGCCGTCAGTCCGCGCGGGAGCCTGCGGGCTGCTTGGAATGGCGACGACGAACAGCCCGCCCGGATCGCGCTCGAGGTGGACGGCTATCCGCGCGCCTTCGTCCTGATCGCCGACTGTCGGTCGGTCATGAGCGGCGTTCCGCAACGGCCGCAGCGGGACTGGCGGCAGCTCACGTTCCTGGAGCCCGATCGGGAGTTCGCGGCATTCAAGCCGGACGACACGGTGAAGGTGCGGCTGGCCGTCGACATTCCCGAGGACATGCTCGGTGGCGAGGGTCGGCCGATCGAACTCCGGATGTATGAAAAACCCGCGGCCGACGCCCGGCCCGGCCAACCCGGGGAGCCGATCTGGAGCGGTTCCACGGACCGGCAGGCGGACTACGTGGTCGCCAGTCCCACGCCCCCGGCGGCCTTCGCCGTGCGGGCCACCGTGGGCGACTGGGCTATCCCGGTCCGGGCGCCCGGCTTCAGCGACGTGGACGTCGTGCTCGAGTCCAGCCTGAATGTCCGCGACGAACCGAAGCCGGTCGTGACGCGGCGCACGGTCGTGTTCGACGGTTCCCCGCCCGAGGTCGAGGTGCCCCGCCGCGTGCGGGTTGAGCAGGGTCAGGAGGCGGTGCTCGAGGTCGGATGTGACGACGGGGTCGGGACCCGCCTCGACGGTCGGCGGGAGGGCGCAAGCGGTGCCGCTTGGGTGGAGTGGCGACTCGCAGACGGCCCGGCGGGCGAGGGGGAGAAATGGCAGCAAGTCAAGGCGGCCGCCCGCGTTCCGCTTCGGGTGCCGACCAAGGACCTGCCCGTTGGCAGGCACGAGGTTCAAGTCCGCGTGATCGACAAGGTCGGCCGGGAGAGCAGGGAGAAATGTGAGCTCGACGTCGTCGAGCCGGTGACTCCCGCGGCCGACGCTCCAGCGCCCGCCGCGCCCTCGTGACGTCCCCGGACGCCGCGGGGGTCCGCGGCACAACCGGCACAGACGTCAGGCAAGGGCAGGGAGCCCCCACCCAAGGACTGGATCCCCTATCGGAGGGCCCCCAATTTTTCAAAGGGGGGGGTGGCATTCCGTCCGATTCTCCCTGACGAGGGGGATGAGGTTCCACCGTCAGGCACCACGGCAGCGTTGTGCCTCCGGGGTGACCTGATACCGAGTGGAACCAGAACCAGCACAGCTCAAACCAGCACGAAGGAACTCCGCGCCATGTCTCGTTCACCCAGAAGTGCCGCCGTGGTGGCGGCCATGATCTGTCTCTGCAGCGTCGGCGGCTCAACGCCCGCCCAGACGCCCGCGCCCGCCCCCCAGACCTTCTGGAACTGGATGGGCATCCCGTCCCAGCCGCTTGCCGGCATTCGCAATCGGGGGGGCAACTTCCCGGAGTTCGAACGGAAGCCGGCCCTCAAGAAGATCGCCGACCCGGCGAACCTCGCCAGCGACAACGCCGCCATCAAGAAGGCGGCTGAAATCAAGGCCCAGGAGGACATGGCGGCCCAGAAGATCAAGGCCATCAAGTACCTGGCCGAGATCGGCTGCGGCGGCTGCTACGAGGGCGTCGACAAGGCGCTCGCCGAGGCGCTCGACGACTGCACCGAGGCCGTTCGCTACGAGGCGGTGCAGGCGGTCATCGCGGCTTCGGCATGCGGGGAGAACCACTGCGTCAAGAAGTGCGTGCGGCAGACCAAGACCTGCAAGGAGGCGGCCTGCGACTGCTGGGTTGGCTGCATGAAGCGAACCTGCGCCACGATGCACCTCCTGTGCGGCAAGCCGGGCCCGGACGGCGTGACGCTCAAGTCGAAGCTGCCTGGCTACGCGTGCGGCGCGGGGGGCAACTGCCCCGGCAGCCGCTGTGCCTGCGGCGACGGCAACTGCTGCACGTCGGAGATCCTCAACAAGCTCTCGACCATGGCCTTCGAGAAGGATGATCGTGGCTGCTGGAAGGAGCCGAGTCCGCGGGTTCGGGCGATGGCCCGGCAAGCCCTGCGGGCCTGCGGCCCGAACATCCGCCCGATGACCGACGCCGACATCCCGGTGCCCGAGGAGGTGCCGCTCCAGACGGAGCAGGTGCCGGTTGGTCCTTCAAACCCCGGTACGCGGCCGGTGGAAGGTGGTCCGGATCGCAAGGTGGAGGGGATCGAGGAGGTCAAGCCGGAGCCAAAGGCACCGACGAGCGACTCGAGCACATCGACCCCGGCGAGTGAATCCCTGCCGGTCGCCGAGGAATCCGCCGTCGTCGTCACGGCGGAAGCGGGCTTCGTCCCGGAGCAAGGGCCGGAGCCAGACGAGGCGACACCAGCTGGGCCAGGCTTGCTGGTCTCGGTCGACATCCCGATGGCACCAGCACCGGAGGACGTGCTGCCCAAAACATCCGCCGAACGGGCCCCGATGATCACGGTGGCCAAGGGAAAAGGCCACGACAAGCAGAAGGCGGCGGATTCGCGAGTCCTTCCGTTTCTGCGTCGCTGGTAAGTCCCAAGGGCCGCGTCGCCGGGGAGGGGCTCGGGAGGGGGAGCCGATAGGGAATCCGGGGAGTCAGTGATAGACTCCCCGCCATGGACGCAGCCGACGGCAAGCCGGGTGATCGACGGGCGACGTGGCGGGGTGGCCGCCCCGCCCGTCGCCCCGCTCGGACCGGCGCTGGTGGCGGAGCGGAATATCGATATCAGCGACGCGTCCGACCGCCGGCCGCCGACGCCTATCGGCGACAGCAGTGGTGGCTGCTGGTCCAGCGGGTCGGGTTGACGGCCGCGGCGGTGGGCCTCGTAGCGCTGCTCGTGCGACCCTTTTTCGATCTGAAACCTGCGGTGCCGCTCGTGCTGGCCGTGGTCCCGGGCTACGACCGGCCATTGGGGCCGCTCCTCTTGGTCGAATCGGATCGCCGGGCCCTGGAAGCTCTGGGGACTGGCCGGGCGGGGCTCGGTCGCGGTACGGCGCGGCCGATCGATCTCTCGGCGGGGCTCGGCGACGTCGACAAGGACCAGTTCCGTGATGCGGTCGTGAAGCAGGTCGGCCAGGTGCGGGGTGGCGGCCCCGGCCGGGGCACGGCCATCGTGTACGTGAGTTGTGTCGGCGCCGTGGACCGGGACGGCCTCGCCTGCCTCGTGCCCCCGGGGCTTCCCGTCGGGGAAGTCTCGGACGTCGATCAGGCCTGGCTGCGGGTGATGGATCTGCTCGAGTCGCTCGCCTCGGTCGCGCGGCGTCCCAAGCGGCTGGTGGTCGTTCTCGATGCCTGCCGCCCGGCCCACGGCGAGCCGTTCGGCATCATCGACGGTGGTTTCGCCGCGGCCGTAGATGCCGACGTGCGGACCGCCAAGCTGGCCGACATCCACGTCGTCGTCCCGGCCGCCCCGGGCCAGACGTCCTGCGCCGCGGCCACGGAATCGGCGTCGGTCTTTACGGCCGCGTTCATCGACGGTGTCGAGGGGTGCGCCGACGTCGATCGCGATGGTCGCGTCACGCTCGGGGAGTTGGGAGACTACCTGGGCGTGGAGGTCGCGCGGCGGGCGCTCTTGCAGCACGGCCGAACTCAGACCCCGTTCATCGTGCCCGCGGCGGTGGACTCGGCCCGCGACGTCGGGGTCTCGTGGCGGGTCCGGGACGATCCGCTGGCCTGGGCATCACCCGCGGGCTCCGTTCCGGCGGATGACTGGCTCTCGGCCCGGTGGGAGCAAGCCGCACGGCTGCGGCCGGAGGCGATCGCGACGCGGCCCGA
>JBJTAA010000011.1:0-2021 GCA_046090525.1 Planctomycetota bacterium | reverse complement strand
CTCGATCTCGGCCTTGGAGTGGATGCCGAGTTCCTTGCACACCTCCACCTCGACCGGCAGGCCGTGGGTGTCCCAGCCCGCCTTCCGCTCGCAGTACTCCCCCCGCATCGTGCGGTAGCGGGGATAGAGGTCCTTAATCGTCCGCGTGAGGCAGTGGCCGGGGTGCGGCATCCCGTTGGCGGTCGGGGGCCCCTCGAAGAACACGAACCGCGGGCCGTCCCGCCGGGCGGCGAGCGATTTTTGATAGATGCCCGCCGACCGCCAAAACGCGGCGATCTCGGCCTCGAGGGCGGGAAAGTCGGGCTTGCCGCGGACGGGTTCGAACATCGGGGCCAATCGACGGGGCGAGGGCGTGTGCGGGACCCGAATGGTACCGCGG
Source organism: Planctomycetota bacterium (assembly GCA_046090525.1). Classification (GTDB taxonomy): domain Bacteria; phylum Planctomycetota; class Planctomycetia; order Pirellulales; family UBA1268; genus QWPN01. The sequence goes on along the minus strand of JBJTAA010000011.1, from coordinate 1,642 downwards.
CCGACACGCTTGCCACAGGGGTGGCAGAATACCGCCGCGGCCGTTTCCCCCGCGGAACGGCCCTGCCTGACCGCCCCGCTCGCCGCCGCCGCTCGGTCGCCGCATGACCACCACCCCGTTTCGGATCGACGTCCGGCTCGACTCGCTCGACGGGCTCTACAGCGCGCTCGACCCGTCCCCCTTTCGCCAGCGCGATCTCGACCCGCGGGCCGTCGAGCACATCGTGCAGTGGGCGAGCGACGCTCCCCCCAAGGCGCCGCTCGTGCTCCGCGTGACCGTGCCGGCCGACGCCGAGCGGGAGGCCACCGAGGCCGACACCCAGGCGGCCGTCCGCACCTACTTCCAGTACGAGACTGGGCTGCTCGAGCGCAGGCACCGCCGCAACAAGATCCGGATGGTCCGCTGGCTCACGGTCGGCCTGACCCTGATGGCGGCGCTCCTCACGCTCCGCTCCGTCGTGGGCAGGGCCTACCCCGACAGCCTGTTCAACGAGATCGTGGGCGAGGCCTTCGTGATCGCCGGCTGGGTGTCGCTCTGGGTGCCGATCGAGCGGCTCGGCTTCGACGGCTGGCTGCTCAAGGACCAGCTGCGGCTCTACGAGCGGCTCGCCCGGATGCAGGTCGAGGTCGTGCCGGAAGGCTGAGCGGGCTCGGCTCAGCCGGGGCTGTGGCTGGATTGACCGCCGTCACGCGAGTCATGTCCGCATCGGGGCAGGTGCACCGCATCAGGGATGATCCTCACCCACCACAGTTGGTCTGCCGCCAGCACACGCTGAGCGATAATGTCGTGGCAAGGAAGCGCGAGCGGGCAGCCGTTACCGACGTGCGTGGAGGCCGAGAGTCCGGCGTCCCAGACCGGAGGAGATCGGGGTGCGTGGGCTCGAGGGCGCATGGCGAGAAGGTGTCGCAGCCCGTCGCGTCGCCGAGCGCTCCGTTTCGCACCTTCTGGGGAGCGGCGGCCAGGGCTTCGGATCCACCTCGAGGAGGGCCGCGAGAAACCCGTACGCGGCCTCCCGCTGTGCTGGGGGGAAGTCGTGCCCGCAGTCGGGATGGTGGACGACGAGCCGCCCCTCCGCCTGCCGCGCTGCATACGCTGGCCTGGCTGCCGCGACCGCCTCCTTCACGCCGTCACAGTCGAAGTTGTCGTCGTGCAGCGGCGCGTTCACGAACAGGCCGCGTGGGGCCAGCGCCGCAATCAGTTCCGGGAAGTCGAACGGCATGCGGGCCGGATCACAGCCGAAGTCGCTGGCAATCCGTGGCATGTATCGCGGGCTCGTCCAGCCGGTGAGGTCGCCCCGCCTGTAGTGCCGGAATGGGGTGAATCCGCAGCTCGACACGACCGCCCGGAGGCGTTCGTCGAACACCGCCGTGAAGATCGCGTTGTGCCCTCCCAGGGAGTGGCCAATCACCGCGATGCGATCCGGGTCGACCCCGGGCAACCCCTGCAGCAGGTCGACGGCACAGACATTGTCCCAGATCGCCTTCATCGTGCCGCTCTCGTACCCGAGCGACTTGAGGTCGGGGGTGTACCCGCCCATGAAGGGATAGTACGGCGCAATCGTCACGTGTCCCCGGAGCGCCAGCTCCTCGCCGTAGTTCCGATTCGGCAGGCCCTTGGGGCCGCCCAGGCCCACCACCGTCCG
>JBJTAA010000010.1:0-2792 GCA_046090525.1 Planctomycetota bacterium | reverse complement strand
ACCAGCGCCACGCCGAGCGACCACTCGCCCCCCATGCCGAGCGACGCGATGAACCGCAGCACGGCCACGTGCCAGGCCTCGGTCGCGAGCCCGCACAGCCCGGTGAAGATCGCATAGGTGAAGATGCTCAGCGACATCGCCCGAACACGGCCGATCACGTCGCCGAGCCAGCCGAAGAGCACACCGCCGGTGGCGGCGCCCACGAGGAACACGGCGATGATCGCCCCGAACCACTTGTCGGCGGCGCCGGGGGCGGCGTCGGCCCCGAGCAGCTCCTTGATCGCCGGGCCGCCGACGAGCGGAAACAGTCCCATCTCGAACCCGTCGAACAGCCAGCCGAGCACGGCGGCCACGAGCGCCGCCTTACGGCCGAAGCCGCCCCCCGGCCCGCTCACGCCCGCACCTCGAAGCCGGCCCGCTGCGGTCGGGAGAGCAGCGCATCGGCTTCGGCATCGGACACGAACCGCTCCGCGACCGGATCCCACTCCAGGGGCCGGCCGAGCTGGCAGGAGATGTTGCCCAAGTGGCAGACCGACACGCTGCGATGGCCGCTCTCGACGTCGGCGATCGGCTGCCGGCGGGCCGCGACGCAGTCGAAGAAGTTGCCCATGTGGTTCACGATCGCCTCGATCTTCCCCGAGCGCTCCGGCCGCGAGCGGTTGTCGAAATCATACAGCGTGAACGATTCCTTGGGCAGCGGCCGGGCTTCCAGGTCCTCGACCGGCTTGCCGGAGAGCTTCTCGCGGTTGACGAACAGCCGCCCCTCGCTGCCGGTGAACAGGATGCCGTTGCGGCCGCTGTCGGCCACCGTCATCTCCACGCCATTGGCGAAGCGATAGCGCACGAAATACTCGAGCGGCACGTCGTAGCCGCCGGGCGTGCTGGGATAGGTCGCCTGGCCGTCGATCTCGACCGGCTCGGCACCGATCGCCCAGCGAGCGATGTCGAGGTGATGGGCGCCCCAGTCGGTGAGCTGGCCGCCCGAGTAGGCCTGCCACCAGCGGAAGGTGTAGTGCGTCCGCTCGCGGACGTAGGGCACGTCGGGCGTCTGCCCCTGCCAGAGGTTCCAATCGAGGTTCGCCGGCGCGGCCTGCGCCGTGAACGGCCCACCGGCCTTGTTCTTGCCGAGCACGACCTCCACCTTCTCGAGCTTCCCGATCCGCCCCTGGCGCACCATCTCGACCGCCAACCGGAACCGCTGGTCGCTCCGCTGCCACGAGCCCACCTGCACGATCCGCCCGGTCTCTTGGACGGCCTGGCGCATCTGCCTGCCCTCCTCGATCGTGAGGGTGAGGGGCTTCTCGCAGTAGACGTCCTTGCCCGCCTTGACCGCGTCGATGAGGATCTTCGCGTGCCAGTGGTCGGGTGTGCCGATCAGGATCACGCCGATCCGCTCGTCGTCGAGGAGGCGGCGATAGTCCTGGTGGCGGTCGGCGGCGGCCACGTCGCCATAGATCTCCTCGGGCGTCATGCCCGTCTGAGTTGTCACGTTCTTGTCGATGATCGAGAGGTCGAGGCAGTCGCGATCGACGTCGGCGATGCCCACGATCCGACCGTGGGCCTTGGCCTTGGCCGCGATCACGGAGCCCTGGTAGCGGAGGCCGACCACGCCGATGCCGGGGCCGTCGCCCGGGGCGGCCGCTGCCCCCGCTGCCCGGCCGGCCGGATCGCCGGCGAACGTGAGCCTCCGGGCCACCGGGTGCGAGACGACCGCGGCCGCGGCTGCGGCCAGGAACCGCCGTCTGCCGACCCCGCCCGCCGCCGCGGGCCGATGCCTTCCTGATTCGCCCATCGTCGTGCCCTCCGTTCGCATCAAGCAGAGCCCCACAGCTGCTTCGACGCCAGTCGCGCGCCTTCGGCCAGGTTCTGGAACTTGGCCCAGACGATGCTGGGATGGATCTCCTGCTCCTTCGCGGCGAACGACGCGAAGCCGCAGTCGGCGCCGCCGATCACGTTCTCACGGCCGACGATCTTCGCGTACCGCACGAGCCGCTGCGCGATGAGCTCGGGATGCTCGACGAGCGGCGTGGAATGCGAGATCACGCCGGGCACCAGGATCTTCCCGTCGGGCACCTTCACCCGCTCCCACACGGTCCACTCGTGCTCGTGCCGCGGGTTGCCGGCCTCGAAGAGATACGCGCCGGCGTTGACCTCCAGCATGATGTCGACGATGTCGGCGAGGTTCATCTCGTGCACCCGCGGGCCGATGTTGATGCCGTAGCAGGTGTGGAACCGGACGCGGTCGGTGGGGATGCCGCGGAGGGCGTGGTTGAGCGCCTCGACCCGCACCTTCGCCCAGCGACGGCAATCGTCCACGCTCAGGTCGGGCCGGCTGATGTAGTAGGTGAGCAGGCGCGGGTCGTCGATCTGGAGGATGATGCCGGCGTCGACGATGGCCCGATATTCCTCGTGCATCGCGTCGGCGATGGCGTGCAGGTAGTCCTCGGCGGTCTTGTAGAACTGGTTCGGCTGCTGCCCCTCGACGTCGGAGGGGGAGACCGCGGTCATGAACACCTCCTCCGCGCCGGCCTTTGCCGCGGCCGCCTTCACGTTGGCGATGTCGCGCTGCAGGGCGGCCTGCCCGCAGTAGGCCACCGGTCCGGTGCACACGAGCTTCACCGGCTTGGCCACCAGGCCCTCGCGGGCCTTGCGGTGGGCGTCGTAGAACTCCGGAAACGCGAGCGTCTCCCGCGACTCGACCCACAGGTCCTCCCCCTGCTTGTCGCTGGGGCTGAAGCCGGTGAGCCGCTCGGCGATGTAGGTGAGGAAGCTCGACTTGCTCTGCTCGCCGT
>JBJTAA010000009.1:0-6330 GCA_046090525.1 Planctomycetota bacterium | reverse complement strand
GACCAGATGAAGATCTGCTGCATGACCGGTCGACCTGTCCGCGGTGGGGCACCAGGCTCGCCTGAGGGGCTGTCCTGCCGGGGCCCGCCCCGACGTGGCGTACCCTAGGGCAGCATGAGGCCGGGATCAATTTCACCGCGTGCAGACCGCGTGCAGCGGGCGGTCCCCGCAGTTCCCCTCCGGCCGTGGCCCTCACAGGCCACGCAAGCATGCCCACCGCCGCGAACCTTCCTCCTGCTGGCCGCGCCGCCGACGTGGCCGCAGGGTGCCGATCCATCCCTTGCGGCCAACCGGACCGGGGGGGTAATCTCCCAGCATCAGGTGCCATCATCACCGGTCCCATCGCCCCCCGGGCCGCGTCGGGGTGTTCGGGCAGGCGACGAAAGTTTATCCATGCAATCCCGCTCGCGCGATCTGACCGGTGAGTCCCTGTCCCATCAATACCGGCGTGCTGCCGAGTTCCGTTCTGCGCTCCGAGGTCCCGTCATCACTCGATCGTCACGCCACAACTGGCTCCGCAGGGCCGTCGGGCTTTGTGAACGCCGTGTCGGGGGCAAACGGTCAGGTCAACCGACCGGAGGGTGCGCGACAGTGTGCCCTCGCCCCCTCCCTGGTTTCACCCTGGTCGAACTGCTCGTCGTGATCGCGATCATCGCGGTGCTGATCGGCCTGTTGCTGCCGGCCGTGCAAAGCGCCCGCGAATCGGCCCGCCGCACGCAATGCTCCAACAACATCAAGCAACTGGGCGTCGCCGCCCACACCTATCACGACTCCCGGCGCACGCTGCCGCCGTCGGTCCTGCTGCGGCCCGGGCTGACGGACATCGGCAACTTCACGCAGAACTTCGGCCCCAACTGGGCCGTCCTGATCCTGCCCTACATCGAGCAGACGGGGCTGTTTCGTGAGGCCGAGGCCAGCGTCCAGGCCTACCCGACGACCGGCGACGCGAACTGGCGCAGCATCCGCGGGACGGTCGTCAGCACCTACCGCTGCGCGTCGGACGGCGCCTCCGATGCCCCACTCACCAAGGCCGGCGGCGGCTGGGCACGCGGCAACTACGGTGCCAACGCGGGGCCGGGCATGTTCTGGATCGACGACTCGAAAGACGACTCCATGGCCACCATCTCCGGCGGGATGATCGTCGGGAGAACGCCGAACTTCAATAACATGTGGGGCTACCCCATGGGCCCGCTCCCCGGCGGTGGTGTCTTCGAAGTCAACCGGGGCATCCGCCTCGGTGCCATCACCGACGGGACCTCCAAAACGATCCTGATCGACGAACTGCGCATCGGCCCCAGCGCCAACGACCTCCGCGGCACCTGGGCGATGGGCCAGGTCGGCGCGAGCATCTCCGTCGGGAACGGCCGGAACGACACGCCTACGCCCAACGTCGGGTTGTCCCAGGCCGACGACGTGCAGGAGGGCGACGACCGCCCGGACATCGGCATGGGCGCCTACACCGCCGGCCGGTCGTGGCAGGTGACGGCCAAGAGCCGGCATCCAGGCGGTGTCATGACGGGCTTCGCCGATGGCAGCATCCGCTTCGTGGTCAACAGCGTCTCGCAGCGAACCTGGTTCCTGCTGCACAGTCGCAACGATGGTCAGCCTGTCCCGAACGACTTCTGAGAGGGCCGGCCCGTGACAACCCGCGCCCTGATCGGCCTGGTGCTGGCCGGCCTGCTCCTGGCGGGGTGCGGCCCGCGTGCCAACCGCGTCAAGGGCCGTCTCGTGAACGGCGCCCAACCGATCACGTTCGCCCCCGGCGCGCAGGCGGCCGTCGTGCTCCGCTTCGTCGGTGCCGACGGCAAGCCCGACCCGCACCACTTCTACACGGCCATGATCGATCCGGCAGGGGTGTTCGAGGTGGTGGCCTCAGGCGGCAGTGTGCTCCCGGGCACGTACCAGCTGTCACTCGACGTCGCCGTCGACGGCAAGGCCGACGAGCGCTTCCAGCCGTTCGCCGGAACGTCGTCCCCGCTCCGCCAGGAGGTCAGGCCCGGCAACAACAACCTGACCGTCGATCTGGCGCAGCCCGCCCCCGCTCCCCGCCCCTGACCGCCGCCCAGTCGGTCGAGTCACGCCCTGTTTTCGCACCCCTCGGCACGGGTCCCTCCCCCACGCCGGATCATGGGTCGCGGATCGTCGGCGGGTCGCGTCGCCGCAGGGGACCACAGATGCGGCCGTGGCTGTCGATCGCCTGCCGCACTGCGGACGGCGCCTGAACGAGTCACCGCTCGCCTTGACCCCCGGGCCGTCTGACCGCGACAATCACGGGTTGCCCTGCATTTTTCGTGGTCCCGGTGGCCCCGCGCCCGCGGGCCCCGCCCTGCCCCGGGCCGGCGTCGCCCGCCGGCCGCCCGAAACCGCCCAACCTTTCTCCTTGGTCTATGGAAACCCTCGAACGCCTCTGGGACACCGTCACCAACGGGGCCACCGCGTTGAGCGGCCGCGCCGAACGGTTCATCACCGGCATCTTCGGCTCCTCCAACGCCCGCGCCATCCGCAAGCTCGAGCCCAAGATCGAGGCCATCAATCTCCTCGAGCCCCGCTACCAGGCCATGAGCGACGCGGAGCTCGGCGGCCAGACGGCGGAGTTCAAGCGGCGGCTGGCCGCCGGCGAGACCCTCGACGACCTGCTGGTGGAGGCCTTCGCCGTCTGTCGCGAGGCGGGCCGCCGCTGGCTCGGCATGCGGCACTACGACGTGCAGTTGATCGGCGGCATGGTGCTCCACTCCGGGGCGATCGCCGAGATGATCACCGGCGAGGGCAAGACCCTCGTGGCCACGCTCCCGGCCTACCTGAACGCCCTCGAAGGCAAGGGCGTGCACGTCGTGACCGTCAACGACTACCTGGCCCGCCGCGATATGGAATGGATGGCCCCGATCTACATGGGGCTGGGGCTCACCGTGGGGGCGATCCAGTCGGGCATGGATTCCGCCGCCCGTCAGAAGGCCTATGCCTGCGACATCACCTACGGCACCAACAACGAGTTCGGCTTCGACTACCTCCGCGACAACATGCGGATGGCGGCCCGTGGCGACGACCGCTTCCCCAAGCACATGCAGCAGGCCCAGGGGCCGCTCCATTACGCGATCGTGGACGAGGTCGACAACATCCTCATCGACGAGGCCCGCACGCCGCTGATCATCTCCGGCCCCGCCCACGACGACGTGGCCAAGTATGCCCGGGCCGACCAGATCGCCCGCCAGCTCAAGCCCGAGATCCACTTCGAGGTCAAGGAGAAGGAGCACACCGTCGCGCTCACGGAAGAGGGGGTGCGCACGGCCGAGAAACTGGCCGGCGTCGAGAGCTTCTACACCGTCGGCAACATGGAGTGGCCGCACCTCATCGACAACTCGCTCAAGGCCCACCATCTCTACAAGCGGGACGTGAACTACGTCGTCCAGCAGGGGGAGGTGGTGATCGTCGACGAGTTCACCGGCCGCCTGATGCCCGGGAGGCAGTGGTCCGACGGCCTCCACCAGGCGGTCGAGGCCAAGGAGGGGGTGCGCATCAAGGAGGAGTCGCAGACCCTCGCCACCGTCACCCTCCAGAACTTCTTCAAGCTCTACAAGAAGCTCGCCGGCATGACCGGCACGGCCATGACCGAGGCCACCGAGTTCTGGAAGATCTACAAGCTCGACGTGATCGCGATCCCGCCCAATCGCGGCATGCAGCGGATCAATCATCCGGACGTCATCTACCGCACCGAGCGGGAGAAGTGGATCGCGGTCGCCGACGAGATCGAGCGGATCAACCGCTGGGACACGCTCGCCCTGACCGACGGCTCCTGGAAGGTCGGCCGGATCACGAGGGAGACCGACGACCAGGTCACCTTCGAGGAGAAGGGGAGCCGCGACGCGGAGACGATCCCGCGGGCCAAGCTCAAGGAGATCCAGCGCAAGGGGCTGCCGGTGCTCGTGGGCACCGTGTCGATCGAGAAGAGCGAGCGGCTCTCGGCGCTCCTGGAAAAGCGCGGCGTCGAGCATGCCGTCCTCAACGCCAAGCAGCACAAGCGGGAGGCCGAGATCATCGCCCAGGCCGGGCGACCCGGGGCCGTGACGATCGCCACCAACATGGCCGGCCGCGGCACCGACATCATCCTCGGCGGCAACCCCGAGACCCTCGCCTGGGCGAAGCTCCAGGACACCTATCCCACCCGGCTCGACGTGCCCAAGGAGGAGTGGCACGCGCTCGTGCAGGAGATCGCCGCCCGCGAGGAGATGAAGGCCCAGGGGGAGCAGGTGCGCAGCCAGGGCGGCCTGCAGATCATCGGCACCGAGCGGCACGAGTCGCGGCGGATCGACCTCCAGCTCCGCGGCCGCTGCGGCCGGCAGGGAGATCCCGGAAGCAGCCGGTTCTTCCTCTCGCTCGAGGACGACCTGATGCGAATCTTCGCCGGCGAGTGGGTGAAGAACGTGCTCACCCGGCTGGGGATGCAGGACGGCGAGGCGATCGAGAGCCGGATGGTCACCCGCCGCGTCGAGGCCGCCCAGAAGAAGGTCGAGGAGCGGAACTTCGAGATCCGCAAGAACCTGCTCGAGTACGACGAGGTGATGGACGAGCAGCGGAAGCGGGTCTACGGCTTCCGCCAGCGGATCCTCGACTTCAGCGACGGCGACGCCGACTGCAAGGAGATGATCCTCGAGATGGTCGATCGCCAGATCGACGAGAACATCGGCACCTTTCTCGACAAGGACTACGGGCCCCAGACCTACGCCTCGTGGGCGGCGGGCCAGCTCTCCTGCGAGCTCGACGGCAACGACTTCCGCGGCATGACCGCCGAGGAGGCCGAGCGGCTGGCGGTGGACGAGGCGGTGCGGCAGTCGGAGACGCAGATCTTCGAGGCCGTCGAGGAGAACCTCCCCGAGGGGGAGGAGGAGAGCGAGTGGAACTGGGGTGCCCTGGCCTCCTTCGCCAACGCCCGCTGGAAGCTGTCGGTGACCGACCGCGACCTCAAGCGGGTCGGGCGGCACGACATCGTCGGCCATCTCCAGGAGCGGGCCCGCGAGGCGCTGCACCGGATCGACCTCGCCGACGGCCGACGGTTCCTCGACCCCGAGTTCGGGCTGCGGAGCGCCCGCGGCTGGACGGAGTGGCGGTTCGGCACGCCGCTCGAGGCCGTCGAGGTGGAGTCGCTCAAGGGTCAGGGGCTCGATGCCGAGGCCTTCAAGGAACTCGTGCGCAGGAAGGCCCGCGAGGCCTACGCCCACCGCGAGATCGAATACCCCGCACTCGTCGGCCTGGCCCACTTCTCCGGCCGCCAGCCCGACGGCTCGCGGCGACTCGACCGCGAAGGGCTCCTGGCCTGGGCCCGAGACCGGTTCGATCCGGGCCTCGCGGAGTCCGACCTCGCGTCGTCCGATCTCGACGAACTCCGCCGCGTGCTCGTGGCCGCGAGCGGCCGGCGGCACGCCCGGGGGGACGACCCGCGGGACGAGATGAAGCGGATGGAGCGGGCCGTGCTCCTCCAGATCCTCGACAACGCCTGGAAGGACCACCTCCTCGCGATGGACCACCTCCGCTCGAGCGTGGGCCTCCGGGGCTACGCCCAGGTGGATCCCAAGGTGGAGTACAAGCGGGAGGGCATGCGGACCTTCGACCTGATGTGGAAGGGCATCGCCGAGCGGGTGGTGGATGTCGTCTACCGGATCGAGCAGGTGGAGGAGAGCGCGCTCAGGAGCACGTGGCACGAGACGGCGGCCGTGCATGCCGAGGCCCAGAGCGCCGCGGCGCTGGCCGCCGAGCAGGCCGCCCCGGCCGCGGAGCCCCGCGGCGAGCAGGCCCGGCCCGAGCCGATCCGCAACCTCGGCCAGAAGGTGGGCCGCAACGACCCCTGCCCCTGCGGCAGCGGCAAGAAGTTCAAGAACTGCTGCGGCAAGTCGAGCGGCGTGGCCGCGGGCTGAGGCTGTCTCGAGTGGCAGCGGGATTTCATCCCGCTGGATCCGCGCTGCGATGGGAAACCTCTTCCGCGGGTCAAAGACCCGCGGCCACTTTCTCGACTGGCCCGCGAGGGGTGGCCCGTGCCAATCGAGCGGCGTTGCAAGCGTTCCAGGAGCCCGGTTCCGCCGGAACCGGATCAGCGTTGGCGCGACGTCAAATCTGATCCGCTCACGGCGTGACCAGACTCCTGGGCGTGACCAGTCTCCCGGGCCCCCCTCGTCACACGACGAAACGGGATGGCCATAGACTGCTCCTCATGCTGCTGAACGTCGTCTACCTGCTCGTCGCCCTCGTCGCCCTGCCCTGGGTCATCTGGCGACGCGTGTCGGGCGGCCGGCCGGTGGCGGCGCCCTGGCGGCGGTTCGTCGGGAGCGTCGCGCTCGAGCC
>JBJTAA010000008.1:0-25507 GCA_046090525.1 Planctomycetota bacterium | reverse complement strand
TCGCGAGGAGGGCCAAGAGCGGGGCGGGGATCGGCGGAGGGTTCGTTGCCATGGGCATGGGGGCGTCCAGGTCCCGGAGGCAGCCCCGCCAACAGGCCGCAGAATCGTCATCACCCTGTTTTTCGGCAGAACGGGTCCTTTTCCTGCAACCGGGAATCCTTCGCGTTGTTGCTGGACGGCCCGACGCAGCGGTACATAATGCCGGGGTCGGGTTTTTTCGGTGGTGGTTCTGGACCCACCGGAAAAGGCGGCCCGCGGCGACGTTTGCCAAAGCCCCCGTACCTCCCACCTTGCCTCCAGAAATCCCGTGCGAGTTTTCTCGCCTCGCCGGCGCGAGCAGGTGCGACCTCGCGGTCGCGCGGGCTCCTCTTTTCGGCGGCCACGGTGCCGAGCCCTCCGCAGCTGGTCCGTCCCTGGAGTCGCAGCATGACAGCCTCACCCAAAATCGGTCTCTGGCAGCAGATCTCGAGTTGGCTCTTGACGACCGTGACGCTCGCGGGCCTGGCCTTCGTGGGCTGGTACGGCCATCACACACACTGGACCTTCGGCCTGGCCGGCGATGCTCACGGGGCGGGCCATGGCCACGGCCATGAGCACGCGGGCGATCACGCCGCCGAGGACCACGAGCACGGCCCCGCGGCCGCGGAACCGGTCGCCAAGGCCGACGCGGCCCAGCGGCCGGCCGACCCCTCCGGCCCCGCCGCGTTCGGCGCCATCACGTTCGACGACGTCGCCGCCGTCGAGCGGGCCGGCATCGAGTCGGTTCCCGTCCGCACCCAGCCGATGACCGAGGTCATCTCGGCCAACGGCGTCGTCCGTTACGACGAGCGGCGGATCGCCCAGCTCTCCGTCCGCGCGCCGGGCAGCGTCTGGCGGGTGGAGAAGCGGCTCGGCGACGCGGTGAACAAGGGGGACGTGCTCGTGATCATCGACAGCGCCGAGGTCGGTCGCCTCAAGGCCGAGTTCCTCACCGCCATGGTGGTCTATGAATCACGGCGGGAGGCGCTCGCGATCCTCGAGGAGATCCGCGGTGCCGTGATGGGCCGGCAGCTCCGCGAGGCCAGGAGCGCCATGCGCGAGGCGCGAAACAGCCTGCTCAACGCCGAGCAGGCGCTCGTGAACCTGGGATTCGAGATCTCGCTCGACGAACTGTCGGCCCTCGACGACGATGCCCGGGCCGAGCGGATGCGGGTGCTCGGGCTGCCCCCCGAGATGCTCGCGGGGATCGACGCCGCGCGGATCTCGTCGAACCTCCTGCCGCTGCGGGCCCCGTTCGACGGCGTCGTGATCGGCCGCGACGTCGTGGTCGGCGAGATCGCCGATCCGTCGCGGAGCATCTTCGAGATCGTCGATCTCTCGGCCATGTGGATCGTGCTCAACGTGGCCAAGGAGGACGCGGCCCGGCTGGCGATCGGCCAGCGGCTCACGTTCCGCCCCGACGGCGACGACCGCGAATACGCGAGCGAGGTCTCCTGGATCAGCACCGAGGTCGACGAGAAGACCCGCACGCTCCAGGTGCGGGCCGAGATCAAGACCGGGCAGCCGGCGGGCTCGGCCCTGCGGCTGGGCGGCCTGCGGGCCCACGCATTCGGCCGCGGGGCGATCGAGGTCGACGTGCGGCCCCAGGCGCACGTCGTGCCGGTCGAGAGCCTGCAGGCGATCGGCTCCGACTGGGTGGTGTTCGTCCCCACGGGCGAGACGACCTTCGAGGCCCGCACGGTGGCCAAGGGCCTGGAGTCGGGCGGCAGCGTGGAGCTGCTGGGCGACATCGCGGGGATCACGCACGTGGTCGGCCCCGGAAGCCACGTGCTCAAGAGCCAGCTCCTGCTCACGCAGGTCGAATCGGGAGACCTGTGACCGCGGGCGGGAACCCATGCTGGACGCGATCATCTCCTGGTCCCTGTCGCACCGGCTGACCGTGCTGGCCGGCGCGGCCGTCGTCTGCCTGGTCGGCGGCGTCGCCGTCAGCCGGCTGGTGATCGACGCCTTCCCCGACACGACCCCGGTCCAGGTGCAGATCAACACCGTGGCGCCGGGGATGGTGGCCGAGGAGGTCGAGCGGCAGATCACGTTTCCGATCGAGCTCGAGATGGGGGGCATGCCCGGGCTCGAGTCGATCCGCAGCGCCAGCATGTTCGGCCTGTCGGTCGTGATCGTCACGTTCCGCGACGGCACCGACATCTACTTCGCCCGGCAGCTGATCAACGAGCGGATCGGCGGCGTGGCCGTGCCGGCCGGCGTCTCGCGGCCCGAGCTCGGCCCCGTTTCGACCGGGCTGGGCGAGGTGTTCCACTACCTGCTCGTGCCCGAGGGGATGAGCCTCACCGAGGCCAAGACGCTCCAGGAGTGGACGCTCAAGCCGGCGATGCGGAGCGTGCCGGGCGTCGCGGAAATCAACGCCTGGGGCGGCCTCAACAAGCAGTACCAGATCCGCGTCGATCCGACGCTCCTGAAGAAGTACGGCCTGACCTTCGACGAAGTGGTCGAGGCCGTGCCGCGGAACAACTTCAACGTCGGCGGCGGCGTGGTGGAGAAGGCCGGCGAGGCGGTGCTCGTCTACGGCGTGGGCCGCACCGTGAACATCGAGGAGATCGAGCGGATCGTGATCGACTCGAGCGAGGGCGTGCCGATCCGGATCAAGGACGTGGCCGAGGTGGTCATCGGCCACGAGATCCGCAAGGGCCTCGTCACGGCCAACGGCCAGGGCGAGGTGGTGCTCGGCCTCGGCTTCATGCTGATGGGCGAGAACAGCTACGCCGTCACCACGCGGCTCCGTGAGCGGTTCGAGGCGATCCAGGCCGACCTGCCCCCGGGCGTGAGGGCCGAGATCGTCTACGACCGCACGCGGCTGATCGACCAGGTGATCGCCACCGTCCGGCAGAACCTGCTCGAGGGGGCGTTTCTGGTGGTGGTCATCCTCTACTGCATGCTCGGCAACCTGCGGGCCGGGCTCGTGGCGGCGACCGCGATTCCGCTCTCGATGATGTGCGGCTTCGTCGGCATGTGGCAGGCGGGCATCGCCGCGAGCCTGTTGTCGCTCGGCGCGATCGACTTCGGCATCGTGGTGGATTCGTCGGTCGTCGTGATCGAGAGCATCCTCGAGAAGATCGCGCACCATCCGGGGCTCTCGGGCAAGCAGCGGCTGGCGCTCGTGGCCGAGGCGACGAAGGCCGTGAAGAAGCCGGCATGCTTCGGGCAGCTGATCATCATGATCGTCTACATCCCGATCCTCACGCTCGAGGGGGTCGAGGGGAAGATGTTCCGGCCGATGGCCCTGACGGTGGTGTTCATCCTGCTGGGGTCGCTCGTGCTCTCGCTGACGGTCGTGCCCGTGCTCTCGAGCCTCGTGCTGCCGAAGCGGATCGACGGGCATGACGTCCTGCTCGTGCGGCTGGTGCGGGCCGCCTATCGGCCGCTGCTGCGCGGCTGCCTCGCCGCCCGCTCGCTCGTGACGATCGGGGCGGTAGTGGTGCTGGGCTTCACGCTCGCCCAGGCGCTGCGGCTGGGCACGGAGTTCGTGCCCCGGCTCTCCGAGGGGGATCTGGTGATCGGTCTGATCCGGGCGGCCGGCACGAGCCTCGAGGAATCCGCCCGGTTGAACACGCGGATGGAGAAGCTCCTGCTCGAGAAGTTCCCGGACGAGGTGCGGGCCGTCTGGAGCCGCACCGGCACGCCCGAGGTGGCCACCGACGCCGGGGCGGCGGAGGCGACCGACATGTTCATCGCGCTGCATCCCCGGTCGGCCTGGACGAAGGCCCGCACGCAGGCCGACCTGGTGGAGGTCATGAACCGGGAGGTGCAGGACATCCCCGGGCAGATCATCTGGTTCACGCAGCCCATCGAGCAGCGGATCAACGAGATGGTCTCCGGCGTGCGGGCCGACATCGCGGTGAAGGTGTTCGGCAAGGAGCTCACCGAGATCACCCGCAAGGCGGAGGAGGTCGCCGCCGTGATCCGCGACGTGCCCGGCGGGGTCGACGTGGCGGTCGAGCAGGTGGCGGGGCAGCCGATCCTGCGGGTGGCGGTCCGTCAGAACGACATCGCCCGCTACGGCATCTCGGCCCAGGCGGTGCTCGACATCATCGAGAGCGTGGGCGGCAAGTCGGTCGGTGAGATCGTCGAGGGACAGCTGCGGTTTCCGATCGTGGTGCGGCTGCCCGACCCGCTGCGGGGCGGGCCGGAGGTGCTCGGCAACATCGCCGTCCGCAGCCCCGCCGGGGAGACGGTGCCGCTCTCGCGGATCTGCGACATCGAGACGATTTCCGGGCCGAAGTTCATCACCCGCGAGTGGAGCGAGCGGCGGGTGGTCGTGCAGTGCAACGTCCGCGGCCGCGACGTGGGCGGCTTCGTGGCGGAGGCCCAGCGGGAGATCGCGGCCCGGGTCGACCTGCCCCCCGGGCAGTTCCGGCTGGAGTGGGGCGGGCAGTTCGAGAACATGCAGCGGGCCCAGAAGCGGCTCACGATCGTCGTGCCGCTGGCCCTGCTCCTGATCGTGGCCCTGCTCTACCTCACCTACCGCAATGTGGTCGACACGCTGCTCTTGTTCGTGAGCGTGCCCTTCGCCTGCGTCGGCGGCATCTGGGCCCTGACCCTGCGGGAGATGCCGCTTTCGATCTCGGCGGCCGTCGGCTTCATCACCCTCTCCGGCGTGTCGGTGCTCAACGGCATGGTCTTGGCCAGCGCCCTCCGCGAGCGGCTCGCCAAGGGCACGGCCCGCGATATCGCGATCGAGGAGACCTCGGTGGGCGCGATGCGGACGATCATCATGACGGCCCTCGTGGCGAGCCTGGGCTTCATCCCGATGGCCCTGTCGGAGGGCACGGGCGCCGAGGTGCAGCGGCCGCTGGCGACGGTGGTGATCGGCGGCGTGATCACGAGCACGCTGTTCACGATGTTCATCCTGCCGGCGCTCTACCGCCTGATCCTGCGGGTGAGCCCGGTCGCGATCATCTCGCGGTCCTGACCCCCGGCGGCCGCGGCCCGCGCGAGGACCCGGTCGCGGACGCCGGCGACATGGTGCCGCAGGTTGACCATCCCGAGGATCTCGCGAAACTCCGCGGACGACCTGGGAAACGCGAACGCCCCGGAGAAGAAGTCGCTCGTGCCGCCGATCCGCTCCCCCGCCCGAAAGTGGCCCTCGTTGCGGAAGGAGGTGGTGACGATCGAGCTCACCAAGAGCGTGCGGTAGATGCCACCCCATGCGAAGCCCATGGCATCGAAGGCGAACCGGCCCCGGTACGCGACGAGATTCCCGAGCGTGCAGAACCGCCAGGCCAGCCGCCGGCCCGCGACGCGCCGGATCGCGTCCCACTCGCGGTCGCCGATCTCCGGCAGCGGCGCGATGTCGTCGGCCGCCAGAAAGTCGTCGAGCGTCCCGCGTGGTGGGTGGGATGCGGGGTCACCGAGACGGGGGATGTCTTCCGAGGGCACCGAAGGCGTCCAGCTCCTGCGCGGCAGCGGTGAAAACGGCTCGGCAGACCGTCTCGGACCACCGGCGCCGCAGGCCTAGCGCCGCCGGCGGCGCCTCAACATGACCGACGCCGCGGAAGCGAGCAACAGGCCGGTCATCCCCGGCTCCGGCACGGGGGCCGGGGCGGCCAGGCCGCCGGCGCTGCTCGCGGTCGCGGGGAAGTAGTTGCCCTGGTCGTAGGTGTTCGACCCGAGGATCGCCAGCAGGTCGAGCAGGTCGGTGAAGCCGTCGTAGTTGAAGTCGCCCTGGGCCCAAATCGACGGGGTGGTTGTCTCGTAGGTGTTCGAACCGAGCACCTCCAGGAGGTCGAGCAGGTCGACGACCCCGTCGAGGTTCGTGTCACCGGGCGCGGCGAACGAGACGCGGGCGGCGCCGCTGCCCTCCACGACGTAGCCCACCGCCCGGGTGCCGCCCGCCGCCGCGGCGGCGCCGGACGTGATGCCCGTCGGGCCGTTCCACGACCCGCCGGCCAGGCCGGCGATGATGTCGGCACGGAGATCGGCCGCCGAGATGCCGCCAGCGGCGATGCTCACTTGGCCCGCGCCGAGGTCGACCTTGCCGCCGCCCGTGCCCTGATCCACCACGAGGCTCGCCACGCCAACGGCCACCCGGGCCTGGTCGGGCAGGTCCACGAGGCCCCCGGCGCCCACGACGAGGCCGGTCGTGGCGGCCAGCGTGCCCGAGTTGATCGTGAGCGTCTGGACGCCGGTGGCGGAGTTCACGGCCACGCTGTCGGCGGAGAGCGTGCCGCCGTTCACGGTCACGCTCGGGGCCTTCATGGTGATCCCGGAAGCGACGGCCAGCGTGGCCCCGTTCGACACCGTCACCGCCGACGACGCGACCGCGTTCGCGTTGGCCACCTCGAGCGTGCCGGCCGACACGACCGTCGGGCCGGTGGAGGTGTTGCCGGCGTCGAACACCAGCGTGCCGCCGCCGGTCTTGACCACCTGCGTGGAGCCGGACAGCAGCGGATAGCCAGCCTGCGACTGGGTGCGGGTCTCGGTGGCCGCCACCGGAATCACGATGCCACCGACGGTGACCGGGGCGGCGTCGCCGATGACGGTCGCAGGCGCGAACTCGATGTAGTCAACCTGGACGGAGTCGGTCGCTTGCGGCGCATACATCAGGTCATTGCCCAGGTTGATGGCGACCTGCGGCTGGTTCCACTCGGAAACACCGGCCAGGTTGATCGTGGCAACGACGGGGTTGCCGTAGCTGGCAGGATAGACGGCGGACTGCGCGAAGCCCGGCGCGTAGCCGGTCCAACCGCCGTAGTAGAACCCGACGCCCGTAATCTGAGCCGGCTGCAGTGCGGCGTCGGAGTTCTGAATCATCTTCGCGTTGTAGACCGAGTAGACGTTGGGATTGATGTTCTGAAAGGAGGGCACGACGGAAATGCTGGCATTGGTGGTCTGGGTACCGGCGGTGAGCACGCCGTCGGCGACACCCGTGATCGTGCTGTTTGGTCCAGGGCTCATGCCCTGCGTGTCGCCGTCGTAGGGGAAGTCGAAGCGGAAGGTTTCACGAAGGCGGACGAAATCGAGCGCGAAGGTGTTGCCTGCCGACGCACCGTTGAAACCGAACCCGATTTGATTCACGGTGCCGGTCCACCCGAGGTTCGGCGTCACGGTCTGATTGGCTCCCCAGGTCGCCGAGAGGTCGACCAGGTCGGAGCGGAATCCGGCGGAGGGGCTTGGAGCGGGAGTCGGAGTCCAGGAGGGACCGAGCGGGCCGCCGTTATTGGAGTTCGTCAGCACGACCCCCGGGGGCGCGACGGCGCCTTCGTAGCGATACCCGATCTCGAGCACGCGCAGGACGTTGGGGTCGACGAGGCCGGTGCCGTTGAAGGCGAGCGTCAGGTTCGAACCGGCCCCCGCGGATTGCGTGACGTTCAGCACGCCGCCCGTGACGACGGGCGAGTTGCCGGGGGAAAACCAGCCCTCGGCATCGCCGTCGGTGTTGAAGTTCCAGACGCGGGCCGGGATCGCGGTGAGGACGTCGCCGAAGGAGAGGCCGACCGTCTTGCTCCAGGCACCGGTGGCATCGGCTTGGACGCTGCCGCGCGAGGCGCCGTTGACGAACAGCTCCACGTACCCGTTGGCGTTCACGCCGCGGCCCGTGACGGGCACGACCGCACCGGCTGTGGAGACGGGGTCGATGACGATTTGGGCGTTCGCCGCAGCGGCGAGCCCTGCGGCACACAAGGCCACGGTGAAACAGCCTGGAAGTCTCATGGCGGAAACCCTTTGGGATGGAAAGAACGCCGGACCGCAAGGGGGGGTAGTATAGCAACTGGGCAGGGTCGGCGCGCGAGGCCACGATCCATCTGTCCTTCAAAATTTTGGATTCGAGGAGGCTTTGAGAATGGCGCGCTGCCGGGGCCGCCTGGCACCATCTCGCGCTTCGAGAATGGTTGCAGCCGTCAGGTGGCGTGGGTACAACCCGAGTCGGGCCGCGTCGCGATCGCCGCGAGATCCACCGACACCGGGCGTTCGCGCCGGGCGCTCCCGTTTCCTGGGCACTGCAGCCGGGAGCCCCAGGCTGCAGGAAGGATAGGCAGTCATGCGGCGGGAGATGCGTCGATCACTGCTGGGCGCGGTGGGGCTCGTCGTTTGCGGCACCGTTCAGCTTGCGGCGCATCCCCACAAGCCAGGCTCGAGCCCGGACGGGCATCATCCTCAAGCGGCCCGAGCGCCCGATGAATCCCGGCGCGTCGCGGCCTTCCATCTGGACTTCTTCACCGACATCGCGCGGCGCTGTCCCTTGGCCTGCCAGCCGCGGCTCATCACCCAGAGTGTGCTGGAGCACCAGTTCGTGTCAGGGGCTCCGGATGCTCCCCCCCTCGAGCGGCTCGTATCCCAACGGAACGAACTTCTCGACACCCTGAGGCAGAAGCTCCCCTGGCTTTCCGCCTCCTGGGCGTCCGACCGGCTGGCATGGGATGCGCCGCCCGGGACACTCGAGGTGACCGAGCGCAGGCCGCGATACATCGTCGTGGAGATCCGCAACGCGACGGAGCGGGCGCTGCAGGCCTCGGTCGATGCCGGGACCCCCGACGCCCGGGTGCCGCACGAGATCGCTCCCCGGGCTTCGATCCCGTTCCTGGTGGCGATTCAGCCCACGGCCGATCGGGCGCAGATCAGCGTTCACGGCGAGCAGGAAACCCGGGCCCTGGAGCTGCCGGTCGAGCGGGTCGCGGCGGCCACGCTCCGGGTGCAGCTCCTCGATGGGGAGTCGAAGCGCCCCGTGGCCGGGCGGGTCACGGTCGAGCCGAGTGACGGGCGGCTGCGGTACGCCGGGCCGTTCGTCGAGAACCGCACCTTCCTGGAGAAGCCGATCGTCCAGCTCGCGCCGATGCGCATGGTCGCCGTTCCGTTTTTCTATGCCGACGGATCCTGCGAAGTCGAGGTGCCGCCCGGTCGGGTGCAGGTGCGCTTCGAGCGTGGTTTCGAGCATGCCAGCATCGACCAGGCCGTCGAGGTCGCGGCCGGCGAACGGCGCGACGTCACCCTCGCGTCGGAGTCGCTGCTCGATGCCAAACGCAGCGGGTGGATCAGCGGCGACACCCACATTCATTGGGTCACCAACGCCTGGAACGTCGATTTGCCGCTGGCGGATCTGGCCCTCGTGCAGCGGGCCGAAGGCTTGCGGGTCGCGAACAACCTGACGTTGCTCCATCGCAATCCGGACGATGCGTTCGTCAAGCCGTCGCAGGCCCCGATGGGGCCGGTGCTCCGGTACTGCGACTCCGAGTATCACCTCGAGATGGGCGAGGAGTATCGGAATCAGAATCTCTACGGCCATCTGTGCTTCCTGAACCTGCAGTGGCTGGTGCTGCCGATCGGCACGGGGCCGCAAATCGCCGGCGATGACTCGCTGGACTACCCCGTCAACAAGACGGCGATCCTCGAGGCCCGTGAGCAGGGGGGCATCAGCATCGAGGCCCACGGCACCGGCAACAACCACGAGCTGCCGCTCAATGCGGTGCATGGGCTGACCGACTCGCTCGATCAGATAGACCCGGAGGATTACTACCGGCTGCTCGACTGCGGATTTCAGTTGCCGCTCACGAACGGCAGCGACCATCCCGCGCGGGTGGCGGGGTGTGCCCGGGCCTACGTGCACATCGAGGGGGAGTTCGACTACGAGAAATGGATCGACGGAATCCGGTGCGGGCGGACCTTCACGACCTCGGGCCCGCTGGTGTTTCTCGACGTCGACGGCCAGGGGCCGGGATCCGTCATCGTTCCGGACCCCGACAAGCGCCCGCAGGTCCGCTGCAGGGCGATCTCCCGCTTCCCGCTGGGCCGGGTCCAGATCGTGTCCAACGGCGAGGTGCTCGAGGAAGTCGAGACGCAGGCGCGCGAAGCGACCCTGGAATGCCCGTTGCCGCTGGACACGAGCCGCTGGGTGGTCGCCCGCTGCTCCCGGAACGACCGCTGGAATGCGATCTGGGACGCCGACGTCGCGCACACCGGCGCGATCTACTCCCACCCCGAGGGGAAGCCGGTGTTCAAGCCCGAAGCCGCCCGCGCATGGATCTCCCGCATGCAGTCGCACGCCCGCGACATCCTCACGCGCGGCCGGTTCGCGAACGCGAGTCAGCGCAGCGAAGCGACCCGCTATGTCGAGGAATCGATCCGACGCTATCGGCGGATGATCGAACTCCATGACCAGCCGAGGTTGAACGACGGTTTTCAGGACCAGAAAGACCGGTTGCTGATCCAGGCCGGGTTCGTGTCGTCGCGGACGCACGCCCCCGAGTTCCTCGCCGCCTGTGAGGAGGCGAAGACCATCGCGGAGCTGCACAAGCTGGTCGAGCCCCTCACGCTTCTGAGGATCCACATCAATCCCGAGTCACGCGTCAAAATCAGCGTCGGCGCCGCGCCGGAGACCGTCGTGCAGCATCGCACGGCGCGCTTCCTCGTGGAGGTTCACAACGAAGCCCGCGTGCAGTCGCGGCTGCAGCTGCGGGCGATGGATCAGGCCGGCACGCCGGCTGTCCCGGCGGAGTGGTGCGCGCTGCGACTGGTCGAAAACCTCGTGTCCACGTCCTACCTGACCGGGCAGGAGCACGAATGGAAACTGGTCGAGTTTCGCTGTTCCGAGGTCGGCCATCGGGAGGTCCACGTCGAGGCCGAGGCCGGGCAAGGAACCCAGGATCTGGGATTCCGGGCGCTGACGGATTTCGTGGTGCGCGGCATTCCCCGATCCGAGGCTCGCCCGCTCGTCCCGCAAGCGAGTCCCTGACCGGGCACCGACTCCGGCAACGCTCTTCATGAACTGGTGGGACCCATGAGACTGATCGCTCACGTCGTGCTCGCAGGGCTGCTCTGGTCGCAAGCCACGTGCGTGGCTGCCGAGGAGCCGCCTTGGCCGGTGGTCGCCAGGGTGGACCGCCAACCTCTGCTCGCGCAACTCCACCGCCTGCGGGCGGCCCTGGCGACTATCGGGAGCCCGCTGCCGGAGCAGCTCGCACGCGACCTCGACAAGGCGGGCGACATCCAGGATGACGCGGTCTTCACCCGGCGCGTTCAGGAGCTGCTCGAGGCGCACTGCATCGCCGCCGTCGAGCTGGCCCGGGACCGCCGGCCGGTCGTCTTCGTCGCGAAGAAGCCGGTCGAGTTGGACGAGCAAGGCTGGCGGGTCTCTCTCGTGAAGGTCATCAACCCGGATGGACTGCGGGCGAGACTGCGGGTCGACAGCCCGAGCGCCAAGCCGCTCCCGCATGCACTCCCTGAAGAGGTCGATGCGAGATGGCTCGGCCTCTCGATGGCGGACGGCCAGCCCCTGACACCGTCGCTCACCGGGTTGCCGCTCGAGTATCGGATCGTCGAACTGTTCGCCAGGGACGCAGGGCCCAAGACCGCGCGGCTGGAGTTCGCCGCGCCCCTGGGGCGGGCGGCTGGGGGAGACGAGCCGGCGTTGCTGGACCGGGGGAGTTCGGTCTTCGCCGAGTGGCGATTCGACAGGGACGCGGCGGGCTGGCAAGCGGCGAACGACATGACGTTCAGCAATGCCGCGGGCTCGCTGGAGGTGCATGGCAGCGGCGACGATCCATTCATGCAGGTGGCGCTTCCGGATCCCCTCCCGGCAGGAAACTTCGTGCTCCGGATCTGGGGCAAGTCGGAGGAGACCGGGGTCGGCCAGGTGTTCTGGTGGACGGAGGATCGGCCGGCCCCGGACGGGGATCACGTGGTTGGGTTTCCCCTCGAAGCGGGCCGGGCGACGCTCTACGAGATCCCGTTTCGGGAGTCGGGCCGAGTGACCGGCATCCGGATCGATCCCAACGGCAAGCCGTGCCGGTGGCGCATCGACTGGATCGAGCTGGCCAACGCCGACGGCGGCCAGGATTGGGCGGGAGCCGAGGTGCGGTTCGACGTCCGCCCATCGACCTTGGTCACGTTTCGGGTGCTCGATGATCCCGATCGTCCCGCGATGGGATGCTTCGACATCACCGACACCGCGGGTCGCGTCTATCCGCCGCAGAACAAGCGGCTGGCCCCGGACTTCTTCTTCCAGCGGCAGATTTACCGCGCGGATGGCGAATCGATCCGGTTGCCGCAAGGAACCTACGTGGTGCACTGTTCGCGGGGTCCGGAATCCATCCCGGACGTGCAGCAGCTGGTCGTCGGCGAGTCACCCGTCGACCTCACGTACCGCGTGAAACGCTGGGTGGACCCGTCGCGCCGGGGCTATTGGTCGGGCGACCACCACATCCACGCCGCCGGCTGCGCGCACTATGAAAATCCGACGCAGGGCGTGCACCCCCCGGACATGCTGCGGCACTGCATGGGCGAGGATCTCAAGGTGGGGTGTTGCCTGACGTGGGGACCGTGCTTCGATTACCAGAAACGATTCTTCACCGGACAGCTCGACTCCAACAGCCGGTATCCATACCTGATCCGGTACGACGTCGAAGTCTCCGGCTTCGGCTCGCATGCGTCGGGGCACTTGAATCTGTTGCGGCTTCGGGAGCAGATCCCGCCGGGAGGGGCCTCGAAAGAGCATTGGCCCACCCTGGGATTGAACACGCTCCGGTGGGCGAAGCGACAAGGAGCGGTGTGCGGTCCGGCGCACTCGTCGATCGGTTTGACACGCTTCGTCGACCGCGTCCCGGGCACGGAGGATCGAGACGGACCGAACGGGCTGCCCACGTTCCGAATTCCCGCCTTCGACGGCATCGGCGCGAACGAGTTCATCATGAATGTCGCCCACCGCGTCGAGGGACCGGACGGCACGCCCGTTCCCGCCGTCGACTTTCTCTCGACCATGAACACCGACCGGACGGCGGAACTGAACATCTGGTACCACGTCCTGAACTGCGGATTCCAAACCCGCATCAGCGGCGAGACCGACTTTCCCTGCATCACCGGCGAGCGGGTCGGCGTCGGGAGGGTGTATGCGAGAATCGACGGCGAACTCGAGTTTGACCGGTGGTGCGATGCGATCGCTGCAGGCAGGAGCTACGTCAGCGACGGCCGCACCCACTTGATGGAGTTCACCGCGAGGCGAGCGGACGGGCAGGCCGTCGAAAGCGGCACCCAGGGGAGCACGCTGACGCTCGACGGCCCGCAAGCGGTCGCCTTCGAGGTCGTGGCGGCGATGCGAAGCCCGACGGCACCGGGCCGAGGCGGGCAGGAGGCACCCGTGGAGCAACGGGTGGAACTCGTCGTCAATGGGTATCCCGTGGCGGCGGAAACCGTGCTCGCCGACGGCCGGGAACGCATCGTCCGCTTCGACCATCGGATCGAGAAGAGTTCCTGGGTCGCCCTGCGGGTCTTTTCCTCCGCGCACACGAATCCCGTTTTCGTGCTGGTCGACGGGCAGCCGATTCGGGCGAACCGTCACAGCGCGGAGTGGTGCTTGCGCAGTGTCCAGCAGTGCTGGCGGTCCAAGGAACTGACCTACAGTCCCGCGGAGCGAGCGCTGGCGAAGCAGGACTACCAGCAGGCCGAGGAGGTCTTTCGCCAGATCCTGCTCGAGCATGGGGAGCCGCCGCCCTGATTCCCGGCGGTCGTACCATTCGCGGTACGATTCCGACTCGTCAGCCCCGACCAGCCGAAGCACACGTCATGGATCGTTTCCCAGCCCGAACCGGCGGCAAGCGTGCGCGTCCGGACGCGTTGCAGGCGGGAGGCGCGGGGCTGCTCCGTCGGCCCGCGGCCCGGCGGACGACCTGGCGGTCGTGGGCGATGCTCGCGCTGGCCATGGCGCCCGCGCTCGCCGCCGCCGAGGCGTTCGAGCCCGCACGGCTCGAGAAGCGGGCGGTCGTCACCGGGTGTGCCGACCCGATGCAAATGACGGTCTTGGGGAATGGCCGGCTCATCTTCATCGAGCGATCCGGCACGGTGCGACTGGTCCGGGAACCCACGCAGCCGGCGCCGGCCGTGGAGACCGTGGGGCGGGTTCCGGTTGCCGTGTTCGGCGAAGTCGGGTTGTTGGGGATCGCCGCCGACAACGCCTTCGACGAGACGGGCTGGATGTATCTCTTCTTCTGCCCGCAGGCGAAGCCGGACACCCTGCGACTGAGCCGCTTCACGATCCGTGACGAGCGGCTGATTCCCGACTCCGAGGTGACGCTGCTCGAGTATCCGATCGATGCGGCCGGGGCCGTTCACATGGGGGGTGGATTGTGCATGGACGCCCAGGGAAACCTGTGGCTCGGCACGGGTGACAACTGCCCGCCGATTCCCGAGCTGCCCGTCGACGCGCGGCCCGGCCGCGAGAACTTCGACGCCTTGCGGTCGAGCGCGAACAGCCAGGACCTGCGGGGCAAGATCCTGCGGATTCGTCCGCAGCCCGATGGGACCTACGCCATTCCGGCAGGCAACCTGTTCACCGACAAGCGGCAGGGTCGGCCCGAGATCTATGCGCTGGGCTGTCGCAATCCGTTTCGGCTGACGGTCGACCCCGCGACGGGGGCCGTGCTGTGGGGCGATGTGGGGCCGAATATCGCCGGCACCCTGGGGCTCGGCCCCGACGGCTACGACGAGTTCAACCGCACGACGGAGCCGGGCAACTTCGGGTGGCCCATGTTCGTGGGGCCCAACGAGGCCTATCGCACGTTCGACTTCGCGACCCGGCAGGCGGGTGAACCGTTCGCGCTCGAGCAGCCGACCAATCCTTCGCCGAACAACACCGGCCTGCGGGAGCTCCCCGCGCCGAAGCCGGCCCTGATCTGGTATCCGTCGACCGCGTCGGAGCGGTTCCCGACCCTGGGCAGCGGCGGGCGCAGCGCGATGGCCGGCCCGGTCTATCGGTATCGGCCCACCGACCCCCTGGGGCCACATCTGCCTGATCACTACCAGGGGCGGTGGTTCATCTTCGACTGGACGCGGAACTGGATTCAGACGGTCGAGTTCGATGCCGGCGGCACGGTCGCGCGGATCGAGCCATTCATGCCCGACACGTTGTTTCGCAAGCCGATCGACATGAAAGTGGGCGTCGATGGCAGCCTGTTCGTGATCGAGTTCGGAGACAAGTGGGGGGACAACCGTGACGCCGAGATTTCCCGCATCGTGTATCGGCGCGGCAATCGCCCCCCGCTCGCGCGGCTGACCGCATCCCCGTCGGCCGGGCGTGAGCCGCTGCAGGTGCGGCTCGATGCCTCCGCGTCGGTCGATCCCGACGGCGACCCGCTGGCGTTCGAGTGGGAGGTGAGCGGCCGGACGCTGGAGAGCCGGGAGCCGTCCGTCGCCGTCACGCTCGCCGAACGCGGGCCCCAGCGGGTGCGTGTCACGGTCGCCGATCCGGCCCGGACGACGGACCGTCGCGAGCTGACCATCCAGGTCGGGAACGAACCGCCGCAGGTCACCATCCGCTCGCCCCTCCACGGCAGCTTCTTCGACTGGGGGCAAACCATCCACTATCGGGTCGATGTGGACGATCTCGAGGACAACGCGACGCACCGGGGCGCGATTCCTGCAGCGCGCGTGATGACGAGCCTGGAACCGCTGACGCGACGCGGACGCGATGCGTCGCTCGATCCCGGCTTGGCGCTGATGCGCAGGACGACGTGCTTCTCCTGCCACACCACGCGGGCGGCCTCGGCCGGCCCCGCCTACGAAGCCATCGCGAGAAAATACCACGCGGCCGGCGACGAGACGCTGCGCCAACTGGCGGTCAAGATCGTGTCGGGGGGGGCCGGTGTGTGGGGCGACAAGCCCATGCCGCCGCATCCCCAGCACACGGTCGACGAGGCGCGGCAGATGGTTCGCTGGGTGCTGTCGTTGGCCAACCAGACCACGACCCAGTACCAGGCGGGCAGGCACGGCTTCTTTCCGGTGACGGCACCCGTCGGCTCGGAGCCCTCGGTCGTCGAGCTCGTCGCCCAGTACACCGACGACGGCGTCGGGGCCGGTCATGGCTCCCGGTCGGCAGCCGTCGCGGCCCCGGCCGCTGCCGCGGGCCTGACGATTCCCGCCCTGCGGGGCGAGGATCGCGTCGTGCTGCATGCCCGCCGGAAGCGGGCCGCCTTCGCGGATCGGTTTCACGCCGCCCGGACGGTGGACGTGTTCGAAGGCGGCGTGGGCCTGGTCGTCCGCCTGGAGCCCTGCGGCTGGATCGCGATGGACGACGTGCGACTGGAGGACATCGACCGGGTGACGGTCTGGCTCGACCACAGGTCGCCACGGAGCGGCCGGTTGACGCTGCGGCAGCACGCTCCCGACGGTCGCGTGCTGGCGGAGCTCTCGTTGCCCGCCGGCACCGGGGAAGTGGCCGACGAGTATCGTCCGGTCACGCTCGCCCTGGCGCCGACCAGTGGCCTCAGCACGTTGTTCCTGGTGTACGAACCACCGCAGGATGGACGGGAGGCAGGGGCCGGCGGCGAACTATCGCTCTCGTGGATCGAGTTTCACGAATCGGCCGAAACCCGCCAGCGGAAGGCGGCGGCCCGCGCGGCCCGCAAGCGGATTCTGCTGATCCCCACGCAACTCGACCATCCCTGGGGCACGCACATGTACACCGACGTGTGCCGGCTGCTGGCGACGACGCTGAACCAGACGCCGGGTGTCGAAGCGACCGTCTGCCCCGACCTGGACTGGCCGAAAGACCAGGCGCTCGTCGACGACGTCGACGGCGTCGTTTTCTACTCGCGACCGGCCGGCGATCTCCTGCTGTCGCCACGTCATCGGGAACAAGCCGAACGACTGCTGCAGCGCGGCGTCGGTCTGACGGCGATTCATTGGGCGACTGGGGCGGAAGAAGACGTCGGAGCGATGTACGAATCGATCCTCGGCGGCTGGTTCAACTTCGCCTTCAGCAGCCTGGCAGTCGACAGGCTGCCGCTCGAGCAGGTGGATCGTGGTCATCCGGTCTGCCGCGGGTGGGAAGGGTATCTCCTGCGGGACGAGTTCTATCTGAATCTCCGGTTCCATCCCGATGCGATCCCGCTGGCGAAGGTCCGCGTGAAGGGTCAGGACCAGACGGTGGCGTGGGTGCGCGAACGCCAGGACGGCGGTCGGAGCTTCGGGACGACGCTGGGGCATTTTCACGACAACTTCGCCGATCCGCGGTTTCGCCGGATGTTGGCCAACGGCATCCTGTGGACGACCGGCCTCGAGATTCCGGAGGGCGGTCTGGCGGTGGAGATCCCCGAGCAACTGCTGCAGTTGGAACAGCCCCCGGCGCCCCAGCCGGCACGGGGCTGGACGTACGACCGGCTCCGCGAGGCCCTGGCGCGGCTCGACGCCGGTGCCGCGCCACCCCCCTCGTTCGAGAACGGCAGGCACCTGTTTCAGACGGCATCGTGTGCGACATGCCACGTGCTGGCCACGCCCGACGCGGGAAAGGTCGCGGCCGATGAGGAACCGGAGGCACCGCGGCTCGGCCCCGACTTGACCCGCATCCGGGTCAAGATGGCCGAAGCGGATGATCCCACGGGGGCGCTCGTGCGGGCGATCATCGAGCCCTCCGCGAGCATCGACGAGCGATATCGGACCGAGATTCTCGAGCTGGAAGACGGCACGGTGATCAACGGCTTGGTGAAGGATGAACGGGACGGCCACGTGTTCGTCGCCATCAATCCCGCGGAACCGAACCGGCTGCGAAGGGTCGCCCGGGACGAGATCGAGGCCCGGCGGAAGACCGACGTGTCGTGGATGCCGGCCGGGCTGCTCGACGCGCTCGACGAGACGCAGGTGCGGGATCTTGTGGCCTATGTGGAGGCGGGCGGCAATCCGAACTCCAGCGCCTATCGGACGACCAGCATTCCGCGGGAGACGTGGGCTGATCCGGGATTGCCGGTCCAGGCAGGTCTGCGGCTCTGGCTGGATGCCTCGCGCATCAACGCCGGCCGCTCCGCCCTCGGCCTGCCCGAACTGGTCGATGGAGCCGCCGTCGGCCTCTGGCCCGATGCCAGTGGCCGGAAAACCCATGCCGGCCAGCGCCGGCTCGACTCCCAGCCGCTCTTGCGGGCGACTCCCCGGGGGAACTGGCTCGAGTTCGACGGCGTCGACGACTCCGTGACAGCCACGCCCAGGGACCTGAAGACCCCGGGCTTCACGGCGCTGATGGTGGTCGCCCCCGAGCACAATCGCGGCTGGCCGGGGCTGCTCTCCGGCAACGCCCTCGGGCGGGATGATTTTCGCACCGGGTTCACCCTGGATCTGATGCCCGAGCCGACCGAGTCATGGCGGACGATGATGAGCGAAGGCCCCGGGTGTCAGGGCGTGGTCAACCTGATGCGGGAGGATCATGCGTGGGGCCAGTTCCTGATCGTCACGCTCCGGAGCGCGCCGGGCGCCGAGGGGCTCGCCCTGCGGATCAACGGGCGGCCGCAGCGAACACGAGAGCGGCCCGCCGAGCCGATTCAGATCGACGAGTTGACCGTGGGGGCACGGTACTGGAGCCACGATCCGCACCTGCCGCCGTTCACCCGCGGGTTCCTGCGGGGTCGGGTCGCGCAGGTCCTCGTCTACGATCGACCCCTGACCGACGACGAACTGGTGGCCAACGAGGTCGCCCTGTGGCAACGCAATGAAGGGCTGCTGGACCCGAGCCGATGAGGCCTCCCCCGGTCGGCCACGGCAGCGCCGATCGTCCCGCTGCGCGGACTGGTCCGCGACCAACCCCGAAGGAACGCCATGCCCCCGAGAACATCCGCGATCATCGTGATCCTGCTGCCGCTCATCCACGCGGCAGGCTGCAGGGAAACGCGGGTCGCCGCGGAGCGGCCGCGGCCGGCTCCGGTGCCGTTCGTCGGCTCGGTCGTGGATGCCGACACCGAGCAGCCGATCGCGGCCCGGGTCTACCTGCAGGACTCCGAGGGAAACTGGCTGTTCGTCCGCTCGGCCAGCGATCAAGGCACCGCGTGGCCGTATGCGGAGGAGTGGGTGCCCATGCCGCAGTCGGTCGAACGGCACACGACCGTGTCGGCCCACCCCTTCACCGTCGATCTGGCCCCCGGGGACTATCAGGTGGTGATCGAGCGGGGCAAGGAATACCTGCCGCTCCACGCCCGGCTCGAGGTGCCGGCCGGGGAGCCGTCGGCGCCCGCCGGGCGGCCGAACCCGGCGCCGATCGAGCGGACCTTCCCGTTGCAGCGCTTCAGCGACATGGCCTCCCAAGGCTGGTACTCGGGCGAGACCCACGTCCATCGGCGCATCGCCGAACTGCCCAACGTGATGGCGGCCGAAGAGCTGAACGTGGCCTTTCCGGTCACCTTCTGGACGACCTCGTCCGACAAGGCGCCCGACCTGGAGCCTTCCGACCTGCGGTCCCAGGGGCCCTCCCCCTTCGGGCCCCGTGAGGATCGCGGCCCGGACCCGATCTGGATCAATGACCGACAGGTGATCCTGCCTCGGAATACGGAGTATGAAATTTTCTCGATCGGGTCGCGGCGGCACACGCTCGGGGCCGTGTTCATCCTCAACCACCGCACGCCGTTCACCCAGACCGTACCGCCCGTGAGGCCGATCGTCGATCAGGCGCGGCGGGAGGGAGCGCTCCTGGATCTCGACAAGCACAACTGGCCCTGGTCGCTGATGCTGGTTCCAGTCGCCAAGGTCGACCTCTTCGAGTTGTCGAACAACAGCGTCTGGCGCACCCGGTTCGGCTTCACACAGCCCGGTCAGGCCCTGCCGCCGTGGAAGGAGTTCGAGCAGGAGTCTCCCGGCGAGTTGACCGAGTGGGGCTGGCTCGAGTTCGGGTTCGAGATGTACTACGCCCTCTTGAACTGCGGCTTCCGGATGAGCCCGACGGCGGGCACGGCGTCGGGGGTCCACCCCGTGCCGCTCGGGCATGGCCGCGTGTACGTGCAGACCGGCGACAGGTTCGACCTCGAGGCCTGGCTGGACGGCCTGCGGCGCGGGCGATCGTTCGTCACGACCGGGCCGATGCTGACGGCGCGGATCGGCGACCGGTGGCCCGGCCACGTGTTTGAGGTCGGTGCGGACGATCCCAAGGAGTACCGTTGGGCGGCCGAGGTGGTCAGCCCCGATCCGATCTCACGCGTCGAGCTCGTCGTCAACGGGCGGGTGGAGGCATCGGTCACACCCGAGGCGACGCGCACGAAGGCGGGCGCCTGGCGCTGGTCCGGAACGGGTTCTTTCCGCCTCGACCGGCCGCGGGGCGACGGGGGGGCGGCCGAACCAGCCGGGCAGGGCGCCGCGGGAGACGGCGTCGCCCGGTCGTGCTGGGCGGCCCTGCGAACCTGGTCCGACCAGCCCGACGGGCGGAAACGATTCGCCCACACCGGAGTATGGCACTTCGACGTGGCCGAGCAGCCGCTGGCCCCCTCGCGGCAGCAGATCGACTATTTGGTCGAGCAGTTGGAGACGTCGCTCGAGAAACAGCGGGGGATCCTGCCTGCCGCGGCCCTGGCCGAGTTCGTCCAGGCCCGGGCCGCGTTTCGGGACATCCAGGCGCGGGTCTCCGGCGAGGATGTCTCGCAGCGACGCCCTGCGGCCTCGGAGGCCGACGAGCGATTCTGGCTGGAGAACATGGCGGTCTGGCATCGCTACACGGTCGACGAGATGAGCGGGGTCCTCGGCAAGACGCCCGACGAGGTCCGGGCGCGCCTGCGGACCCACGACCTGCTCGAGACCGACCCGGGGCAGGTGCGGCCCGCGAATCGGGTGGCCATCATGCCCTATCCGGGAGGCCGTCACCCACGCCGGGGCTTCCTCGACGGCGCGATCGGTCCGCAGCGGGAGACCAAGTTCAGCGTCTTTCCACCGTGGAGTGACGGCAGTTACATCGTGGCCGACGTGCCGGAGGCGGTGTTTTGCAATCTCGGGCTGATCTACCTGGCCCATACGCACATCCCCACGCTCTGGGATCTGCAAGACACGAAACTGCCGGCCCAGGAATGGCAGCGGCTGGAGAACGGCGTGCTCCGGAGCGTCCGTGAGTTGCCCAACGGCATTCGCTTCGACGTCACGATCACGCCCCGGTCCGACCACGTCCGGATGGAACTGGCGCTCCGAAACGGCACCGGCGAACCGCTCACCGACGTGCGGGTGCAGCACTGCCTGATGCTCGCCCGGGCGGCGGAGTTTTCCCTGGGAAGCAACGACAACAAGGTCTTCCGCGGCGACTATGCCCTGGTCCGGAATCCGGAGGGGAATCGCTGGCTCATCACCTCCTGGAAGCCGCTGGGCCGGGCCTGGGGGAATCCACCGGTGCCGTGTCTGCACGCCGATCCGATCCTGCCCGATTGTCCCGCCGGCGGCACCAGCCGGGCCCAGGGCTGGCTGTCGTTCTACGAAGGGACCGACTGGCAGGCGGAGGTGGACCGCATCGAGAACCTGCGGTGGTGGGAAGCGACGCCGGACTGACGCCGCGGTCCGCCCCGCCGACCGGCTCAGCGGGAGCGGCCCTGCGGGAGCCTGAGTTTCGTGAAATCCTGCACCTGGGCCTTGATGGCCGTTTCGGTCGGCAGACGCTCCATCGAACTGGCGCCGTAGAACCCCTCGATGTCGCAGCGCCGGAGGATGAAGTCGGCATCCTCGGGCATCGCGATCGGGCCGCCGTGGCAGAGCACGAGCACGTCGTCACGCACCGAGCGTCCGGCGGCCGCGATGGCGTTGACGCGGGTGACGCAGTCGTCGAGGGTGAGCGCAGACTCCGCGCCGATCGAGCCGCCGACGGTGAGCCCCATGTGCGCGACGAGGATGTCCGCCCCGGCCGCGGTCATGTCGACCGCCTGTCGCTCGTCGAAGACATAGGGCGTGGTCAACAACCCGAGGCCGTGGGCCGCGGCGACGCACTCGACCTCGAGGCCGTAACCCATGCCGGTCTCCTCAAGGTTCGCGCGAAACATGCCGTCGATCAGGCCGACGGTGGGAAAGTTCTGGATTCCGGCGAACCCCAGCGCGATCAGCTCGCGGAGAAAATGATCCCGCAGCATGAACGGATCGACGCCGCAGACGCCCGCGAGCACCGGCGTGTGCTCGACCGCGGTCAGCACCTCGCGTGCCATCTCCTTCACGATGTCGTTCGCGTTGCCGAAGGGCAGCAGCCCCGACAGGGATCCCCGCCCCGCCATGCGGAATCTGCCGGAGTTGTAGATGACGATCAGATCGATGCCGCCCGCCTCCTCGCACTTAGCGCTCAGGCCGGTGCCGGCTCCGCCGCCGATGATGGGCTGGCCGGTCGCGACTTTCTGCCGCAGGCGGGCGAGGATCGATTCCCTGGTGTGTCGCATGGGGGTTCCTGTGGCGATCCCGCCGGGCCCGGTGCCCCGCGTCACCGCCCGCTTTCGAGGTCGAAGACGAAGGTTCGCGTCGCGCCGTCGACGACGCATTCGAGCGGCGAATGCGCCGGGTCGCCGTACACGTCCGGCAGGGAGCTGCGACGTGGCTTCCGCTGGGCCCCCTGGGGCCGCGCTTCCAGCACCTGGTCGCGCATGGACGAACTGGCCACGAGCGCTTCGGGGGACAGCTGCGGGGGCGGCGCCTCCGCGGCCGGAGCCGTCGAGCCCGTGATCGTCTTGGTCACGACCACGCGGTACGTCCCCGGGACGATCCCGTCCCGGTAGCGGTAGGTGGTCAGGTCGACGAGCTTGCCCTGGGCGTCGGTGATGCCCGCCGCCATGCGTCCGCCGGCGTCGATCCGGACGAAACTCACGCCTGCGTCGTCGAGCGGTTTGCCATCGAGCCTGAAACTCGCCTCGATCTGCACGGTGGACCGCCCGCAACCCGCGAGCACGAGCATGCCGAGCGCGGCGAGCGCGGCGGCGTGCAGCCGCCGCCGGGCGTGCGGGCCCGTGCGCCGCCTGCGGCTCTGCGACGCGATCAGGGTTCCGCGGAGCACCCGGCTCTGCATGGCGCTCTCAAAACCGCGTGTCGATGGCCCGCCCGTCGGCCTTCGAGCCGAGGAGCTGAAACGCGAAAAAGTCGATGTTCTCGCTGAGGAACAGCACCGAGCCGTCGACGAGCACGAAGTTGGCGCCACCGGGGTGATTGGAACGGAAGCCCATCGAGACGTGGTAGTTGAACCGGTTGTGTTGGCGGGGATTCGCACAATAGGCGTTGTCGACGTCGATTTGCCAGTTGATCGGCGGGATCGTGTTGCCATGGGCCGCGCCCGTGTCCATGCCCGCCCAGAAGCCGCGGATTTCGGCGATGTCGTTCATGTGTCCCGATTCACCGACCAGGCTCTCGCCGACCAACAGCGTCTTGGACGTCCCATCCGCGACGTCCTTGAGGCGAACGCGATGGTAGCCGAGCCGGCTGAACATCCCATGCAACGGCGGTCGGTTGGCCTTGCAGGCTTGGTCGGTCGCCAGGCACATGCCCGCATCGATGAAGGGAATGCGAATGTTGTACTCATCGAGGTCGCAGGGAAACGGCTCGGAGGAACCGCCGCCGCAGTTCGAAGGAATGCATGCCGGCCCGAGGACGCCCATGTAGTTGAAGAACGGCCGGCCGGCCTTGTAGCCGTCGCTCGGGCAGCGGCCCGTGCCGAGCAAGGGCGGAGGCTGGCCGCCGCGGATCACGGTGATCCACTGCTGGTTGATCGGGTCGTTGGCGACCGGGCCCGGGGGCTCAGGGGCGTGGACGAGCAGGCGGGTCGGGATCTCGTCGTAGATCGCCTGCTCCTCCGTGAAGGGCAGCACCCGCACCACCCAGTTGCCGTGGTCATTCCGAAACGGCGCCGCATTGGGATAGGAGTCGGGATTGATCGTCCAGCCGTTGATGCCTCCGGGCGGAAACCGGCCGCGGGCATCGTGGAAGTTGAGCAGGGCCAGGCCCCATTGCCGCAGGTTGGCGCTGCACTTCGTCCGCCGGGCCGTCTCGCGGGCGCTCTGCACGGCCGGAAGCAGCAGGCCGATCAGCGTGGCGATGATCCCGATGACGACGAGCAACTCCACCAGGGTGAACCCACGCGGGC
This sequence comes from Planctomycetota bacterium, assembly GCA_046090525.1. Taxonomy (GTDB): domain Bacteria; phylum Planctomycetota; class Planctomycetia; order Pirellulales; family UBA1268; genus QWPN01. The sequence goes on along the minus strand of JBJTAA010000008.1, from coordinate 1,698 downwards.
ACCCCGAGCGGACGCAGCCACGGGCCCGCGAGGCCCTCACAGCCTTCGGTCGACCAGTCATCGGTGGCGGGATTCCGGAGACCGTGGCCGCGACGTTAGGCCGCGTCGCCCTTTTTTCGCCCGCGCAGGATCCCCGCCGCCCCGGTCGCTGCCAGGCCCAGGAGCGAGAGCGTCGCCGGCTCGGGAACGGTGCTGAAGACCGTCAGGTTGTCGAAGAAAGTGCTCGCGGATCGGAACTGTGCACGATCCCAGGATGCTTCGAGCGTGACGTAGTTTTGCGTCCAGCCGCTCGTGCTGAAACTGCGAACGGCAGTGCCATTGACGGCGATGCCGACGGCCATCGTGCCGCCGTCCCAAGGATTGCCGTTGGTGGGATTGCCTTGGGCGTCGGTGTCGGTGAAGAACACCTCGACGTTATTGTAGGCCCCGGTGTTGAACTGCGGGTTGAAGATGCTCACCACCCCCGTCCCATCGTAGATCTGAAAGAAGGAGCCGAAGCCGCCGGGCAGATTGTCCTGCACCAAGCGCACGCCGATGGTGCTGGCCACGTCGGCGGCGCCCAGTTTGGAGCCGAAGTTTGCCGCTGCCCACTGATAGCCCCCGGCAAGATTGGCCACCTGGATATCGAAACTGACTTTGGTGCCCAGCCATCCCGATGCATCCAAGCCGCTGAAGTCCCGATCCGGCGACGCCAAGATGTCGAAGCCCGGCCCCGCCGGGCTGCCCGTCAACATCAGGGCTCCCACGGTGCCATCCGACATGATCTGGGTCTGCCAGGTAGCGGGCGTACCCGAACTGGGGACCACGCCCTCGACGTAGGGAGTGAGCGGTCCGGTCTGCCGCGCCGACAGTTCGAAGTTGATGTCCTCCGTGGGTGCGGTCGTGGTGTACGAATCCGACCAGTACTGGACATAGGAGCCCGACGCCCGCGTTGCGACGGCGACGCCTGCGAGAAACACGAGACAGCCAGCGACGGTTCTCATCGGGTTATCCTCTCATTGAGCGGATTGTGCACAGCTCCCAACGACTGGGATCGAAACCCATGTTTCCGGCGGGTTCGTTGGTTCCACCTGCCGGCACCACGCATAGCGTAGCGACCCCAGGGTACTCCTGCAAGGGACTACGCCCAGCCGGCTTGGGGGTGCCGTGGTCGCTATCAGGATCCGTGATGACCGAAGGCGGTCAACTTGGCCAAGGCCGCCTGCGACGCGCCTACGGGCCGCGGCGCCGGCTGCCTGGCCGCGTCGAGTCGATCGCTGACGAGAGACCTTCACGGCCCGCTTTGCCGCCTTCCGCCAGCGTTGCCCAGGCAAGCAGGCGGGCGTCGCCGGGCCGGTCGAACCGAGCTGCGGTTCGTCGAGCCAACGGTGCCGCGGCGGATCGGGCCAGCCGGGGCGGCGAGACCGCAGCTTCCCCACCTGACGAAGTTGCAAGGGGTGCCGGCTCGGAAACGAGGGCTGCCTCCTGCCGCGGCGCCAAAGCGGCACCATCGCCCGTGCTCGATTCGTCGGTCGCCACCATGACGGCGGCAGCCGGTTCCGCTGCCGCTGCCGCAGCGGACGCGATGGACAGGCTGAACGCCTCGGGCTCCGCCTGCGGTCCGGTCGCGAACACCGTCGCGATCACGGGGAGATAGCTGCCCTGGTCGTACGTGTTCGACCCGAGGATGTCGAGGAGGTCGAGCAGGTCGGCGATGCC
>JBJTAA010000007.1:0-5121 GCA_046090525.1 Planctomycetota bacterium | reverse complement strand
GTCGATCCCGAGGACATCAAGACCTGGCCGCTGTTCGGCGACGGCGCCGGAGCCGTGATCCTCGAGCCCTGCGCGGCCGACGCCGGGGGGCGGGAGCACGGCCTGCTGGCCTTCGCCCTCGGCGCCGACGGCCGCGGCGCCGGGCTGCTCGCCTGCCCGATGAGCGGGTCGCGGCGGCCGACCACGGTGGAGGGGGCCGCCCGTCGGGAGCAGTTCATGCAGATGGACGGCCGGGCCGTCTTCAAGTGGGCCATCCGCCTGGCCGAGGAGAACATCGCCGCGGTGGTCCAGCGGGCGGGCCTGGCCCTCGAGCAGATCGACCTGTTCGTGCTCCACCAGGCCAACGCCCGGATCGTCGACGGCATCCGCACGGCGTTGAACCTGCCGGCCGAGAAGGTGTTCATGAATCTCGACCGCTACGGCAACACCTCGAGCGGCTCGATCCCCCTGGCCCTCGACGAGGCCTGGCGAACCGGCCGCATCGGGCCGGAGAGCACGGTCGTGGTCTGCGGCTTCGGCGGCGGCCTCGCCTGGGGCACCGCCTGCTGGCGCTTGTGAAATGCGACGGGGGAGTCCGGTCACGCCCAGGAGTCCGGTCACGCCGTGACCGGATCACGCGCGACGTCGCCTCGGGTGGCGCGGGCTCGGGGTTGCCCATGCCCCCTCGCTGGACGTTCACTCCGGCCTTCCAGGCCTCCGTTCACTGTGTGTCCGCTTCGCTTCGCCATCCTGGCTTCGCTCGCTCCCACAGCCCGCTCGAGGGCACGGGCAGCCCCGAGCAGTCTGCTCCAGGAGTCCGGTCACGCCGTGACCGGATCACGCGCGACATCGGGTCACCACTGACCCGGTTCCGGCGGAACCGGGCTCCTGAGCCGCTCGATTGGCAGGTGCAACCCGTCGCGTAGTCTCGTGCTGCCGCACGGCTCGGCTGCACTTGTTGGAAACCTCGGAAACGTTTCCTGTGAGGAGCCGGTCGGGGGCACGCGCAGGAGCCGAGGAGCTTGGCGTAGCACGCACGTGGGAACCCGAGTCGGGTATGTACTCGCAAAGTCCGAACGCGACGCGCGTGTCTCCGACCGGCGAACCAATGCGGCATCCATAACGCCCCTGCTTTCAGGGAGTTGAGCCAAAGCGTACCCTACGCAGCACACCCTCCCCGATTTCCGAAAGGTCGCACTCCATGACTGAAGTTGCCGTCAAAGCCCTGCCTGCGCGGAAAGATGTGCGGGTCGGGGATACGTGGGATCTGGCGAGCCTGTTTCGCTCCGACAAGGAGTGGGAGGAGGCCTTGCAGGTTTGGGAGGACCGCATCCCGCAGTTCGCCGCCTACGCCGGCACGCTGGGGCAGTCGGCCGAGCGGCTGGCCGAGTGCCTGGCGCACGACCTGGCCTTCGATCGGGAGGGGGACCGGCTCGGCACCTACGCCCACCTGCGGGCCAGCGAGGACACGGCCGCCGCCGACGCCCAGCGGATGGTGGGCCGCTTCCAGCACGTCTCCACGCGGGCCGGTGAGGCGGCGAGTTTCATCCGCCCCGAAATCATGGCGATCGAGCCGGCCAAGCTCGCCGCCTGGATGGAGTCGCCGGCGCTCGCGCCGTATCGGCTCTTGCTCGAGCGGCTCGTCCGGAACCGGCCGCACGTGCTGTCCGAGCCGGAGGAGAAACTGCTGGCGATGCAGGGCACGTTCGCCGGCACGGCGGGGAAGGCCTTCCGCCAGCTGACCGACGCCGACATGAAGTTCGGCGACGTGACGACCGGCAAGGGGGAGCTGCTCGAGCTTTCCAACGCGACCTTCACGACGCTCCTGCACGACACCGTGCCCGCGGTGCGGAAGACGGCGTTTCATCAGTACTACGCCCAGTATCAGGCCCATGCCAACACGCTGGCCGCCACGCTCTCTGGCTCCAACGAGCTCGACATCTACGCGGCACGGGTGCGGGCCTACCCGAGCGCCGTCGAGGCGGCGCTCTTCCAGGACAACGTGCCGCTGGCGGTCTACGACCAGCTGATCGCGGCGGTGCGGGCGCACTTGCCGGCCGTCCATCGCTATTACGCCGTGCGGCAGCGGATCCTCGGCCTGCCCGAGATCCATCATTACGACTGCTACGTGCCGCTGGTGCCGGAACTCGAGCGGAAGCACACGTGGGACGAGGCGGTGGACGTGATCGTGACGGCGCTCCGGCCGCTCGGATCCGAGTACTGCACCCGAATGGAGCGGGGGCTGCGGGGCCGATGGTGTGATCGCTACCCCAACGCGGGCAAGCGTTCGGGGGCCTTCAGCTCGGGCACCTACGAGTCGGATCCCTACATCCTGATGAACTTCCAGGAGGACGCGATCGAGCACGTCTTCACGCTGGCCCACGAGGCCGGCCACTCGATGCACACCCGCTACTCGGCCGAGGCCCAGCCCTACCAGTATTCGGGCTACACGATCTTCGTGGCGGAGGTGGCCAGCACCTTCAACGAGCAGTTGCTGACGCGGCTCTTGCTCGAGCGGGCCGAGACCAAGCAGGAGCGGGCGGCGATCATCGCCCGGGAGATCGACTCGATCCGGGCCACGATCGTGCGGCAGACGATGTTCGCCGAGTTCGAGCGGCGGAGCCACGCCTGCGCCGAGAAGGGGGAGCCGCTGACGCTCGAGCGGATCCGCTTCATCTACCGGGAACTGCTCGACGCCTACTTCGGTCCGGACTTCGTGGTCGACAAGGAGCTGGAGCTCGAGTGCCTGCGAATCCCGCACTTCTACTCGGCCTTCTACGTCTACAAGTATGCCACCGGCCTCGCCGCGGCCATCACGCTGGCCAAGCGGGTGGCCGACGGCGTGCCGGGGGCCCTGGCCGCCTACCTCGGCTTCCTCAAGGGGGGCTCATCGAAGTGGCCACTCGACCTGCTGCGCGACGCGGGAGTCGATCTTGAGAGTCCCGAGCCGGTGGCCACGGCCCTGACCCGGTTCCGCGAGCTCGTGGACGAACTCGATCGGCTGCTGTAGCGGCTTGCACGCAGCCGCGGTCGTGGGCAGGGTGACGCGCGTCTTGCCTGCCGAATACGTGTCGCAAGAGCAGGCGTATTCTGCGGGCAGGATGCCCGCGGCTCCTTTCGCAGCAAGGGACTTCGAGGGGTTGCCCGTGTTCTCGAGCGAGCTGTGGGAGCGAGCGAAGCCCGGAAGGCGAAGCGAGCGGACACGCAGTGAACGGAGGCCTGGAGGGCCGCAGTGAACGTGGAGCGAGAGGACATGGGCAGCCCCGAGCCCGCGCGGGAGGCGGCCTGGGGTGGTGGCGGCTAGGCCGTCCCGCGGGCGAGCGCCACGAGCGACCGCACCATGAAGCCGGTGCCGCCGCCGTCGGTCCAGGGCTTGGGTTTCTCCGCGAAGGCCGGGCCAGCGATGTCGACGTGGGTCCAGGGCACGTCTCCCACGAACCGCTCGAGGAACTTGGCGGCCGTGATCGCGCCCCCCCAGCGGCCGTCGCCCACGTTCTTGATGTCGGCCACGTCGCTCTTGATCTGCTCGCCGTAGTCGGCGTCCATCGGGAGCTGCCAGACCGGCTCGCCGACGCTGCGGGCCGCCGCGGCGAGGGCGTCGCAGCAGGCCTGGTCGTTGGTGAAGATCCCGGCCACGTCGTGGCCGAGCGCCACCATGCAGGCGCCGGTGAGCGTGGCCAGGTCGATCATCCGCCTGGGCTCGAGGCCGCGGACGACGTCGAGCACGTCGGCGAGCACCACCCGCCCCTCGGCGTCGGTGTTGTGGATCTCGATCGTGGTGCCGCTGCGGGCCGTGATCACGTCGCCGAGCTTGTAGGCGGCGGGGCCGGTCATGTTCTCGACCAGGCCGATGCCGGCGACCACGTCGAGCGGGAGCCTGAGGGCCGCGATCGTGGCGATCGCCCCGAGCACGCTCGCTCCGCCCGACATGTCCATCTTCATGCCCATCATCGACTCCGAGGGCTTGAGCGAGAGGCCGCCGGAATCGAAGGTCACGCCCTTGCCGACGAGGGCCAGGTCGGGCCGGTCGCCGCTCGCTCGCGGCCGCCCCCGGTAGCGGAGGAGCACGAGCCGGGGGGGGCGGGCGCTGCCCCGGGCGACGGCCAGGAGGGCCTCGCACCGCTCCCGGCGGAGCCGGTCCTCGTCCCAGATCTCGATCTCGAGGCCGGTGCGGCCGGCGATCGCGGCCGCCTCCTCGGCGAACGACTCCGGGTAGATGTGGTCGGGAGACGAGTTCACCAGCCGGCGGGCGAGGTTCACCCCTTCACCGATCGTCACCCCGCGGGCCACCGCCGCGGCGTCGGCCCCGATCCAGAGCGTGGTGCCGAAGCGGGTCCGCTTGGGCTCCGCCCGATAGAGATCCTGCCCCACCATCCCAACGGCGGCCCCGGCCACCGCATGCTCGAGCCAGGCCGTGTTCCAGGCGGGCTCCGGGAGGAATGCCACCCGGCTGCGGGGCCGGCCGGCGAGGTGTCGGGCGGCGGTGCCTGCGGCCCGGTAGACCACGCCCGCATCGACCTCCTCACCGCGGCCGAGGCCGACCACGAGCACCTGCCCCGCCCGCAGGCCGGGCGGCGCCAGGAGCGGCACGCACTCGTAGCGGCGGCCCGCGAGTTCTCCCGCAGTGGCCAGCCTGGCGAGCAGCCCGCCGGTCGCCGCATCCACGGTCGCAGCTGCGCCGCTGCCCGTGCCCCCCTCGGTCAGGAACACGACCAGGGCGTCGGCCTCGATCGCGGCGGGGGCTGCCGCCGCGGCAGCGTCGATGATGCCGGCGGTGCCGGCGGGCAGAAACTCACGCATGATCCGGGGAATCTCCTGCAGGTGAGCCAGTGTTGTACATCCCTCGCGCGCGGCGAGGCAATCAGCGGTCCATGCGGCGCGATACGGAACTGCGGGCCAAGGAGCCCGGTTCCGCCGGAACCGGGGCAGGAGTAATGCGACGTCGCGCGTGATCCGGTCACGGCGTGACCGGACTCCTGGAGAGGACTGCGAGGGACTGCCGGTATCCCGGCGCCGGCGTTGCGGGCCCAGGAGCCCGGTTCCGCCGGAACCGGGTCAGGAGTGACGCGACGTCGCGCGTGATCCGGTCACGGCGTGACCGGACTCCTGGAGAGGACTGCGAGGGACTGCCGGTATCCCGGC
>JBJTAA010000006.1:0-5127 GCA_046090525.1 Planctomycetota bacterium | reverse complement strand
ACGCCGTGCATCATCGCCCGGGCCTGCTGGTGCTGGCCGACGCCGCCGTAGATCACCGCGGCCCGGATGCCGGCGTGGCGACCGTAGGCCTTGAAGCTTTCGTGGATCTGCGCGGCGAGCTCGCGGGTGGGGGCGAGCACGAGCACGCGGCAGCGACGCGGGGCCGGCTTCCTGGGCTCGGCAAGCATCCGGTCGATGAGCGGAAGGGCGAAGGCCGCCGTCTTGCCGGTGCCCGTCTGGGCGCAGCCGAAGAGGTCGCGGCCGGCGAGCACATGGGGGATCGCCTTGGTCTGGATCGGCGTGGGCGTGGCATAGCCCTCGTCGGCGAGCGCCCGCAGGAGCGGGGCGGAGAGGCCGAGGTCGGCGAAGGTCGTGGCGGGGGCGGAGTGGGAGAGGTCGTTGGGGTTGGTCACGTCGTGTCCTTGGAGTTCGCGCCCTGCGGCGGGAGTGCCGCATGGCAAAGTGGCGGAAAACTGGGCGGCACCGGTGCCGTCAGGCTGACGGAGACACACCGTGATCCCGGCGATGGATCACTGCCTGCCCGGCCAGGAGGTTTTCGCGGGTGCCGCCCGAGGGGCGAACGACGCGAAAAACAGCCACTTCGAGAGATTGCGATCGCGGCGACCGTGGGTCCGGGACGGTGTCCCGGTGGCCGCCTTCATCAATTCCGATGCCAGAAGCATAGCATGCGAGATTCACCGTCGCCAGAGGAGCTGCAGCGACAGGCCCAGGCCGGGGTCGAACTCGACCACGTCGGTGCGGCCCGAGGTGAAGTTCGTTCCCTGGAAGAGTTCGCGGTCGAAGAGCCAGCTCGCCAGGGCCTCGATCGTGAACCCGCCACCGAGCGACCGCTCCAGGCCCACCGCCGCCCGCTGGTCGAACACGTAGAACCGCTCGTCGTCGAGCAGCCGGTCGGCCAGAAAATAGATCTGCGTGTCGGTCCGATAGAAGGCGACGAACGACCAGTCGTCGCCGAGCCGGCGGCGGGCCTCGACGTTGGCGTTCACGAGTGGGAAGTAGGCCGCCGAGATCGTCCAGGAGTCGTCGGGCCGCCACTCGAGCGACGCCGGCACGCCGAGCTTGGCCTCGAAGGAATCGCTCGGCCGCCAGGCGTAGGCGATTCCAGGCAGCGGATAGGGCAGCTGCGACGTGGGCGAATAGAAGAGGCTGAAGTTCCACTCATCACGTTCGTTCTTGGCCGGAGTGTTCCAGAAGGCGATGGCCATGAGCGTCAGATCGCGGCCCGCCGCGAAGGGCTGGTCGCTCGCCGAGCCGAAGAGAAAGGTGCCGCCGAGCGTGCCGCCGGAGTCGAGCGGGCGGATGTGGGTGAGGCCGGTCTCCACGAGCCAGAGTTGGTCCGGCACCGGCTGCCGCGAGTCGGGCAGGATCGCGTCGGTCGCGAGTTCGAGCCGGCCGAAGCGGCCGATGCCGATCCAGAGCGGCTCGCCCTCGGCCGGCGGCACGAGCGGCGCGGCCACGCGGGCGAACTGTGCGTTCATCCCGAGCGTGGCCGGCTGCCCCACGACGTCGGTGGCCGGGGCCCAGAAGCCGCCGAGCGACACGGGCGCCGCGGAGCCGAAGGGGCCGCCGCCGCGCCGCGGCGGGCGGAGCGGCGGCACCGGCTCGGGATCGGCGTCGGCGATCGGCTCGCCGGCGAAGAGGTTCTCCTCGAGGTTGAACTCGACCGGCGGCAGGAGGGCGATCCGGTCGGCCGGTGGCGGCGAGAGCCGCGGCTCGTCGGCGGCGTGCGCGCGCGGCACCGTGAGCGCGGCGGCAGCCGCGACGGCGAGTGCGACGACGGCTGGTGCTCGGATCGGCACGGGCAGAGCATCTCCCTCGGAGCCGCGGCGAGCGGGGCGGGGAGGGTAGCGAGGCCGGGCGGCGGCGGAAAGTCGGGCCCAGGTTCGAACCTGGCCGAGCGGCATCCAAAAGTGGGCCCAGGTTTGCAACCTGGGCAATGCGGGCTGGCGCAGCGGGCGGTCTTCACGAGTTCCAGGCCACTTTTGGCAGGCTATAAGCCTGCCCCACGTGTTCGACAGGCTCGAGGCCTGCCCCACGATCGTGGTGTGCGTGGTCCCTCAGGCGAGCCGAGGGAGTCCGGCTTGAGCGCGGTGGCGGGCGAGCGCGGTCCAGGCGGCCGGCTCGCGCCGAAAGAGCCGGGCGAGTTGCGAGGGCGTGACGCCGAGCGTCGCGGCGGCCGGCGGGAGATCCCATGTGGTCGCCTGCAGTCGATCGAGCGCCTCGGCCACGAGCGCGGGATAGTCGTCGTGATCGACCGCGACGACGATCCGGCCGCCGGTGGTCCGCCGCCGCCAGAGGGCCGACGGGCCGCCAGGGTCGGGGGGCATGCGGTGGTCGAGGGCGAGCTTCAGCCGCAGTCGGCCGAGGGCCACGCGGCGGTTGTCGGCTTGGCTGCGGCGTTCGGAGGCCTCGGCAGTGATGCCGGTGGGGCGGTGGAGGAGCACGACCGCGGTCTCGACTTTGTTGCGGTGCTGGCCGCCCGGCCCGCTCCGACGGGTGCGGGTCTCGTCGCACTCTTTCAGGAGGCTTTCGGCGGGCTGGGCGGCGGGGTGCATCACGATCGGTGCGTCACGGGCAGCGAAGCCCGGTAGACTGCCCTCGGTGCGGCGAGCCGTGGGCAGTGTCCGGGGCTTTGCGCGGCGGGGCTTCGCGTGGCGGTCAGGAGCGGTGGCATGAGACGGCGAGGATGGCTCGTGGCGGTGGCGACGGTGGTCGCGGCCTCCGGCGGCTGGGCCGACGAGACGGCCGCAGTGATCGACCGGCTGGCCCGGGCCGCGGCCGGCACTGGGCAGGCCACGCTCGCCGGAGCGGCCGATCAGGTGGCGATGATATCGCCTGGCGAAGTCGGCATGGCTCTGGCGGCGCTCGGGAATGCCACGCCCGCGGGGGCCAACTGGCTCCGGAGCGGGCTCGATCGCGCCATCGAGCGGCTTGGCGACGATGTCTCGGTCGATACCGTCGCGGGCTTCGCCACCGACCGGTCGCTGCCGCCGCGGGCGCGGGCCCTGGCCTTCACCTGGCTCGAGGTCCGAGACGCGACGCGAGCCGCGAGCCTGCTCGACGGGATGCTCGACGAGCCGGCGCTCGAGCTGAGGCGGGCCGCCGTGGCCAAGGTCCTGGCGGCTGCGGCCGGCGATGACGAGGCGGCCCGGAAGGCTGCCCATCGCCGGGCTCTCGAGGCCGCGCGTGACGTCGATCAGGTCGAGGTGATCGCCACCTGGCTCACCGAGCACGGCGAGCCGACCGACGTGGCGGAGGTGCTGGGCTTCGTCCGCCGCTGGCAGGTGAGCGGTGAGTTCGACAATGTCGGCGGCGCGGGCTTCGCGAAGGCGTATCCGCCGGAAGCGGCCGGTTCACCTCCCGACGTCTCCGGCTGGAAGCCCGTGACCTCGAGCGACCGGCACGGCCAGATCGATCTCAACGCCGCCGTGGCCACGAAGAAGGGCGTGCTCGCCTACGCCCTGGCCGAGGTGGAGATGCCCGCGGCGGGGCCGGCCGAGGTGCGGATCGGGAGCCCGTGTGCCGTCGTCGTCTGGGTCAACGGCCGCCGCGTGATGGCGCACGAGATCTACCACGCCTCCGAGGCGATCGACCAATACGTCGCGCCGGCCGAGTTTCGGGCCGGGCCGAACAGCGTGCTCGTGAAGTGCTGCCAGAACGAGCAGACGGAGCCCTGGGCCGCGGAGTGGAAGTTTCAGTTGCGGATCACCGATCCGCTCGGCAAGCCGCTGGCCACACAGCCCGCAAAGGAGCAGTAGACGATGCGCGAGGGTGTCACGATCGCCGTCTACGGCCTGCGGCTCGCAGCATTCGCCGCGGGCCTGGCGAGTCTCGTGATGCCGGGCGCCCGGGCGGCCGATTGGCCCGAGTTTCGCGGGCCCGGCGGCCGGGGCGTGGCCGCCGGCGAGCGGATCCGCACGTCCTGGAGCGAGACGGAGGGGATCGCCTGGAAGGCCGAGCTGCCGGGCAAGTCGGCCTCGAGCCCGATCGTGGTGGGCGATCTCGTGGTGACCACGGCCTCGAGCGGCGCGCGGCAGGATCGCCTCCACGTGATCGCACTCGACCGCGCGACGGGCAGCCGCCGCTGGGAGCGGACGCTCTGGGCGACGGGCCGGACGCTCTGCCATCCCACGAGCGCCGTGGCGGCGGGCACGCCGGCGAGTGACGGGCAGCGAATCGTGGCGCTCTTCTCGTCGTGCGATCTCTTCTGCCTCGACCTGGCCGGGCGGCTCCTCTGGCAGCGAAACCTGGCCGTCGAGCATCCGCGGGCGGGCAACGACGTGGGGATGGGATCGAGCCCGCGGATCATCGGCGACGTGGTGGTCGTCCAGATCGACTGCCAGGGCGAGCCGTTCGCCAAGGCGATCGACCTCCAGACCGGCGACGACCGGTGGAGCGTGGCCCGCGATCGTGTGGCGAGTTGGGCGAGCCCGCTGGCCTGCGAGGCCGACGGTCGCGCGGCCGTGCTCCTCCAGAATCCCAATGGCCTCGAAGTGCGGGCCCTGGCCGACGGCAGCCTGGCCTGGAGCTGGCCGGGCGACTGCGCCGGCATCGCGACCACGGCCGTCACGGACGAGACGCTCTTCGTGCCCGCCGACGGCATCGCCGCGGTGCCGCGCGGAGGCCGGGAGCCCGTCTGGCGGGCCGCCAAGCTCTCACCCGGCATCGCGAGCCCCGTGGCGTGGAACGGCTCCGTCGCGGTCATCAACCGCGGCGGCGTGCTGGCCGTCGGCGACGCGGCCGACGGGGGCCTCCGCGGGCAGGTGCGGCTCGCCGGCTCGTTCTGGGCCAGCCCGATCGTCGTGGGCGACACGCTCGTGGCGATCAACACGGAGGGCAAGACGTTCCTCGTGTCGACGGCCGAGCGGCCCGAGATCGTGGCCGAGAACGAACTGCCGGGCACCTTCACCGCCACGCCGGCGGTGGCCGGCGGCAGCCTCTACCTGCGGAGCGAGACCGCGCTCTGGAAGGTCGCGGCGCCCGACTGACGCCTGCGATCAGTATTCGACCGCGTCGCTGCGGGCGGCGTATTCCCGCCAGACCACGAGCGCCTCCTCCCGCAAAAACTCCCGGATCTCGGCGATCGGCCGCTCGTCGGGGGCCGCG
>JBJTAA010000005.1:0-2687 GCA_046090525.1 Planctomycetota bacterium | reverse complement strand
CGCGGCCGTCGGCCCCGACGACGGCGCGGCCTGGGTGCGACGGCTCGTGGCCGACCTCGCGATCCCGCCGCTCGCCGCCTACGGGATGGCCACCGCGGACATTCCCGAGGTGGTGGCGAAGGCGAAGCAGGCCAGCAGCATGAAGGGCAACCCGGTCGCGCTCACTGACGACGCGTTGAACGCGATTCTCGCCGGAGCCATCGCGCCGGTCGCCGGCCAATAGCCCCGCGTTGATCCGGCGGCGGCATGCCCCCAGGATTCCGGTTCCGCCGGAACCGCATCGCAGTCGACGCGGCGCCCCACAGAATCCGGCCACGGCGTGGCTGGACTCCTGGGCCGCTCACCGCGGGACGATCCAGACGTTTCGGAACCTGGTCGGGCTGCCGTGCTCCTGCAGAAAGAGCGGACCCTGGCCCGTCTCTGCGAGCCGTTTCTGCACGGTGCGGAGATGCTCGGTCACTCCGTAACGGTACGGGATGTACGGCGACCGTGGCTCGGTGAACTCGACGCCGTCCTGCACGAGCCGGCCGTTGAGCCAGGCCGTGATCGTGCCCGGCTGGGTCACGTTGCCCGCCGCGTCACGCCGGGGCGCGGTGTAGCGGATGTCGTACACCTGCCACTCGCCGGCCGGCCGGGAGGCGTTCACGAGCGGCTTGGCGAAGCGGTACAGGCTGCCTTCGTCCTGGTCGGTCGGCGGCTCGACGCCGAACGAGTCGAGGATCTGCATCTCGTACAGGCCATGGATATAGAGACCGCTGTTGCCGTCAGCGGCCTTGTCCACGAGGAACTCCGCATGAATGTCGGCATCGCGAAACACCACCTCCGAGACGACGTGGTTGGCACGCCGGGGCGACTTCGTGACGACGAGCGTTCCATCCTGCACCCGCCAGTCGATCGGCCCGCCGTCCATCGCCACGAACTTCGGCGGTCCCTCGCTGCCGTCGCCAAAGAGCAGGATCGCCCCGGCCGGCGGCTTGACGGGCAGCGGCTCCTGCACAGGACGGAAGTCCGGGGCGGCCGCGGAAACCCCGTGGCCGGCCGCCGACATCGAGGCCGGCCCAAGGGCAGCCCCGACTTCGGACAACTTCCGGAAGGCGAGGTCAGCGAAGTGCTCCCAGTCCTCGGCGAGCAGATCGTGCCTGCCGGCCCGTACGTGATACACAACCCAGTCGCCGACCGAGCGGCCGACGGGAGGATAGTCTGCAGTGCCGAGTCCCTCGCGGCTGAAGAGTTTCCACACCGGCTCTGCCGCGACCGCCGCGAGGAACTCGCCCCGCGGGTCAGCCCAGTGGTCTTCGACGGCGCTCGCCACGTAGAGCGGCCGCGGGGCCGCCATGGCGAGCGTCACGTGGGCATCGACGGGGAGGTCCTGCTCGCGGCCGGCGTACGTGGCGAACGCGGGGCAGAACCAGTGCGGAAACCGCGTCGTGATGTCGGCGATCCGCTCGCCGAAGAGCCGCCGCTCGAGCGCCGCGCCGCCGCAGCCCGACTCGTTGGAGACGACCATCGCGAACCGCTCGTCGCAGGCGCCCGCCCAGAGGGCCGCCTTGCCGTTGCGGGAGTGGCCCACGACCGCGACCCGCTCGGCATCGACTTCGGGGAGCGTGACGAGCCAGTCCAGGATCCGTGACAGTTGCCAGGCCCAGGTGGCGATCGCACCCGGCTCGTCGGCCGCCAGGTCGCTCTCGATTGGCCGTCCCAGCGCCGCGAGGGCGCTGGCCCTCCGGCCGTCGGGCCGGTCGGGGAAGACGTCGCCGTAGCAGGCCGTCGCCAGCCCGAAGCCGCGCTGCACGAGCGCGGACACGGGCCAGCGGCGCGACTGCGTCCCCCGCGAGGCCTCGGTGGCCCGGTTGCCGACGATGCCGGCCTCCTGGTCGTCCGGCAGCCACGCCCGCGACAGGTGCACGGCGGGATCGGCCGTCTCCGCCTGGTTGCCCTTGAAGTTGAGGTGGAGAAAGACCGGTGACGGGTCGGGGAGACGCGGCAGATAGAGCAGCACGTCGGTCGTAGGGGCACCGTCGCCTGTGCCGAGTCGCAGCCGGGCCTGCAACCGTCGGGCCTGGACGCCCTCCGCGAGTTCGACATCGGCCCGTTCGACCTCACCGACGACGGAGACGGGCACCACCGGCAGACGCCGGCCGTAGACGAACCGCTCGAGAAGGGCGAACTGATGCGGGCGGCACCGAGCCTGCCAGTCGGCAGCCGATGCGGCCGGCTTGCCATCCGGGCCCGCGAGCACGTCGGGCAGCGTGTAGGCCGGCACGGCCGCCTCGTCGTAGTTCGGCTCGGCATGCGTTCCCTGGATGGGCACTCCTCCGATCAGGATCGTCGCGAAAGTTCCGATGCCCTTCCAGGTGATCTTCATCGAGAGTTCCCCGGGATGCCGGGCCGACGGGTGGGAGATCAGGTTACCGCGGCCGCGCCTCACTGGCGTGACAGTGTCTCAGGCTGGGCACGTGCATCTTTTTTGGGCAAAACCCACAGCGACTGCCCCGCGGGCGGCGCTGCCGGCGCCACGCCGCCATGACACCGCCGCGGCACGCATGTGGTTTTTCCCGGCTTTCGCCGCCTGGGCATTTGGCACGCCGCTTGCTCTGGATCCCGTCGGCGGACGAGGCCGGTCACCGCGATCGGCGGAAACGAGTCGCGGCCCCGAGGGGCCATCACTGGAGAGAAGCATCATGAAG
>JBJTAA010000004.1:0-8292 GCA_046090525.1 Planctomycetota bacterium | reverse complement strand
CGCAGGAGCGCCGGCGGCTCCTCGATCTCCTCGAGCTCCGGCGGCAATTGCAGCTGCCGCATCGTCTCGTCGGTGCGGCGCATGCCCTCCGCCACCTCGTCGACCCGCTGGGCGATGTCGCTCACGTCGCGGCGGGCCACGGCCCCCTCGGCGAGCGCCGCGATCTTCGCCTCCAGCCGCTCGATCTCCGCGGCCACCACGTCGAGCTTGTGGCGGGCCTCCTCGATGTTCGACAGCCGCTCCCGGGTGGTCCGGAGATTGTCCTCCACGGCCGTCCGCAGGGGCACCGAAGCCGCGTCGGCCGGCAGCGACGCCAGCCGCCGCTCGAGCTCCGTGATCCGGTCGCGGAGCGACTTGTCGTCGGTGTGGTCGAGAAACTCCGAAAGCTTGGCGGCGTTCCAGATCATCCGCAGGTGGCCCCAGAGCAGCCGCTCGAGCGACTCCACCGCCCCGCGATCGGGGCCCGCGGCGCTCGGGCTCCGCAGGCTGCCGGCCAGTTCCGTGAGCTTCTGGCAGTGGGCCCGCAGTTGGTCGAAGCGGCGGAGCAGATGCGGCGGCAGCTGGCTGCGGATCCGGTCGTAGGCCGCCCGCGTGTCGGCCGTCTCGAGCGCCCGCTTCGCCTTCGCGTCCTGGGCATCCACGGCGGCGCGGAAGCGGTCGTTCGTGAACATGCTCGCCAGGTAGAGCACCTCCCCGGCCGCCACCAGCGGCAGCACCACGTCGGGCCGGCCGCTGATCAGGGCCACCGCCGCCCCGGCCCCCACGTAGAGCAGGTTCCAGTGATAGGTGAAGGCGGCTTTGAGGTAGCGGCCGGCGCGTTCGAACATGGCGGCTCGACTCTCCTTCAGCGTCCCGGGATCGGCCGGGCGCCGGCCTCGATCCGCTCGATCGCCTGGTGGATCCGGGCCACCTGCTCGTTGAACCAGGGCTCCGACTGGGCCTCGCGGGCCGGTGCCGACGGCGTCGGCAGCCGGATCTCCTCGGCGATCCGCCCGGGCGTCGTGTCCATCAGGAAGACGCGGTCACCGAGATAGACGGCCTCCTCCACCGAGTGCGTCACGAACAGCACCGTCGCCTGAACCTCCCGCCAGAGCTTCACGAGCAGATCCTGCATGTCGAGCCGCGTGGCCGGGTCGAGCGCGCCGAAGGGCTCGTCCATCAGGATCACCCGCGGCCGCAGGATCAGCGTGCGGGCGATGGCCACGCGTTGCCGCATCCCGCCGGAGAGCTCGTGGGGATACTTCTCCGCGTCCTTGGCCGGGTCGAGGCCCACCCGGGCGATCCAGTCGCGGCCCTCCGCCTCGCGGGTGCGCCGCGGCACGCCCCGGCACTCGAGGCCGAAGACGACGTTGTCGAGCACCGTGCGGTTGTCGAAGCTCGTGTAGTCCTGGAACACCATCCCGCGGTCGGCCCCCGGCCCCACCACCTCGCGGCCGAGCACGGTGACCGAGCCGCTGGTGGCCGGATGCTGGGGCGCGAGCCCCGCCACCAGCCGCAGCACGGTGCTCTTGCCGCAGCCGCTCGGCCCCAGGAAGGAGGAGATCTCGCCGTGGCCCTCGACGTCGGGAATCGTGAAGTTGACGTCGGCGATCGCCACGTACTCCCGCGGCGTGCCCTGCCCGTAGATCTTGCTCACGCCCCGAAACTCGACGGCCGGCGGCCGGCCGCCGGGGCTCGCGGCCCCCGGCACGGCGGCGGAATCGGTGCGCTGGTCGGCCGACGGAGCGGTCATGGCCGAAACTCCGTGCCTGGGGCGGACGGATGGAAGAGCCGGTGCCAGAGCCGCCGCAGCCTCCCCTTGCCGCCGTAGCGGTAGGGAAACAGGTCGCACTGCAGCCACCACAGGGCCCGGTCGATCGCGTAGGCGAGCACCGGGATCACGATCAACACGATCAGGATCGGCTCCCGGTCACCCCGCCGCTGGGAGATGTTGATCAGGTCGCCCAGGCCGCCCGAGTCGCTGCCGAACTTCACGAGTTCGGCGAGCATCACGTAGCCAAAGGCCAGGCCGAAGAGCAGCCGCAGCGAGTTGAAGACCACGGGAGCCGCCAGCGGCACGAGCACCTTGAGGATGATCTGCAGCCGCGAGGCCCCGAGCGTGAGCGCCGTGTCGACGTACCGCTGAGGCACCTCGAGCACCGCGGCCGTGGCGTCGCTGATCACGAAGGCGACGCTCGCGATGAACAGGAACATCACCTTCTGGAACTCGCCGATCCCGAACAGGAAGAAGGTGAGCGGGATCAGGGCCGCCACGGGAATGTTGCGGCCGAAGATCGTGACCGGATAGAGGAAGGCCCGCACCGCCGGGAAGCAGGCCGCCGCTACCCCCAGGGGCACGCCCACGACCGCCGCCAGCCCGAAGCCGAGCACCACGCGGGTGAGCGTCACGCGGATGTTGGCGACGAGCCTCCGCTCCTGGAACACGCGGGGCACCGCCCGGAAGACGGCCCCCGGCCCGGGCAGCATCACGGGGCTGACGAGCGGGGCATACTCGCGCCGGGCCGGCGCCTCGGCTCCGGCGGGCACCGGCACCGGGAAGAGCGGGGCCGTCACGAGATACCAGACCCCGAGCACGACGCCGATCGCGGCCGCCCCCCAGAGGAAGGCCGCCTCGGCCGAGAGCGTGCCCCGCAGCGGTGCCGGGGGCCGGGGGGCGGCATTGCCCTCCGCGGCCGGCTGCCCGGCGGTCGGCGCAGCGGTCGCGTCAGCCACGGCGGCTCACTCCTGTTCGGCGGAGTAGACCTTGATCTCGACGCGCCGGTTGAGGGAGTGCTCGTCGGGCCGCTCCAGATCGGCGGGCCGGTCCCAGCCCAGGCCGTCGACGGCGAACCGGTTCTGGTCGAACTTGAACTGCGAGATGAGTTCGTCCTTCACCGCCCCGGCCCGCTCCAGCGACAGCTCCCGCACCATGTCGGCCGGCACCCGCCCCTTCATCGAGGCGTCGGTGTGCCCCTCGATCACGATCCGGGCGTTGCCGAACTGCTGGGCCAGGGTGGCCACCTCGCCGAGCACGAGGTCGACGGTCGGGTCGTAGGCCTCCTCCACCTCCCGGCCGTCGACCTTGCGGATGATCTTCTTCCGCAGGTCGGCGCTGTTGGGGAAGAAGTGGATCACCACCGTGTTGGTGAGGATCTCCTCGTTCTCCGCCCGGATCGCGGAGAGCGACTTGGGGGCCAGCGTGCGGGCGTACTCGTCCTTCGAGTCGGCATACTTCGGCTCCCGGCCGAGCTTCTGGATGACGGAGAAATCCATCACCTGGTCGAAGGGAACCGCCGGATTGGTGATCGCCCCCACGCTGCGGTAGAGGCGGTAGGCCTGCTTCCAGATCCGCTCGAAGTTGGCCGGGTTGTTGCGGTTGACGAAGAACTGGTAGTTCTCGGCCCAGTTGGTGGAGTGGGCGTCGGCCAGCATCCCCAGCGTGTCGGTAGCGGGTATGTTGTAGCCCTCGCTCATCAGCTCGGCGACCTTGGCCTTCGCCCCGTCGGTCTTGAGCTCCTCCATGGCGTCGAAGATGCCGCGGACGATCGCCTCGATCTTGTCGGGATGATCCTGGGCGAAGTCGGCCCGGGCGAACCACACGTCGGCGATCAGCCGGTTGGCCGTCTGCGTGGTCACGAGCATCCGGTTGCCCTTGGCCTTCTCGAGGTTGTAGATGTCGGGCGCCCAGGAGACGCAGCCGGCCAGGTCCTTGTTGGCGTTGAAGGCGGCGGCCGCCTGGAAGGCGTCGTCGGTGTAGACCATCTCGACGTCGGCCGGCTGCACCCCGCCGGCCACGAGCATGTTGAGGGCGAAGAACTGGCTGGGCGAGTTCTGGGCCAGCACGAGCTTCTTCCCGGCCAGGTCGCGGACGGTCTTGATCGTGTCGCGCACCACGATGCCGTCGCCGCCGTTGGAGAAGTCGACCTGCTGGTAGATGCGGGGCATGGCCCGCGAGTCCTTGGGCTTGCCGGTCGCATCGACGAGCCCTTCGAGGAAGAGCGGCACCATGTCGAGCGTGGCCCAGCCGATGTGCACCTCGCCGGCGGCCCAGGCGTCACGCATGGTCACCGGGTTGTCGATCAGGACGAGCTCCACCTTGAAGGGCTTGCCGCCGGGCGCCTGCCAGACCTTGCCCGGCTTGAAGCCCCCGTTGGCGTAGATGATCGGGGCCCAGCCGGCCCAGACGTTGAGGGCGAAGCGGACGGTGTCGTCCTGGAGCGGCTTGTAGCCCGCGATCCCGGTCACCGGCGGCAGCCGCTCGGCCGGCTTGAAGGAGTATTCCTGCACGGTGGTGGGCACGGTGTCGTCGGGGGCCTCGGTCAGGCCTCCCTCGAGGCCGCCGGCCCCCTCGCCCCCGGCACCCGGGCCGTCCTTGGCGACCGGGCGGCCGCCACCGGCCCCGCCAGGCTGCTCGAACAGGCCCCACTTCCAGGCCGCGTATCCGGCCAGGCCGAGGACCACCAGCCACACCGCCACCCAGAATGAACCCTTCGGTTGCCCAGACATGAAACGCTGCCTCTCGTGCGTGGTTGGGAAAACGGCCGCTCAGCCGCGGAACACGGTCTTGGGGCGGGCGTGACCCGCCAGATACATCGCCTGCATCATGTCGTAGGCGGTCACCTCGCAGAGCAGCTCCGTGACCTTCTCGTGGGCCGCGTCGGAGAGGAGCGGCTCGAGCTCCTTCATGATCGTGACGAGCCGCTTCTCCTGGGCCTCGAGCTCGGCGATCGTGACGCGGCCGTCGGCCACGGCGTCGCAGAAGGAATCGAGCTTGCGGGCGTGCTCGGCCAGCAGCGGCACGTCGGTCTTGTCGTCGAACCAGGCGGTCTTGGCGGCCATGGGAAATCGTCTCCTCGGGGGGTGGAACGTGATCGAAACGGGGTGCGGCACAGCCGCCTTCAGGAGCTGATCATCTCGCGGATCGCGGCGGCCCGCTCCTGGAGCCGCGAGCGGCCGCCGGGCTGCTCGACCCGCTTCCGCCAGTGCTCGGGCAGGAACCGCTTCTCCGTGCACTCGAGCACGGCCACGATCTCTTGGAGTTCCTTCTCGAGCCCCTGGGCGGAGGGCATGAAGTCGGCGAGCGCGGCCTCGAGATCCTCGGCCGCGATCTCGGTCGGCGCGGGCTGGCCCGCATCGGCGGCCCGCTCCAGGCCCCGCCGCCGCGCGGCGAGCACGACGCTCTCGATGTCGGCGCCGGAAAGGCCGAGCTCCAGATCCACCGGGCCGGGCAGGCCGGGGGCGAGCTTCACGCGGGCCTTCCGCGCCATCGCCGCGAACATCGCGTCGAGCTCGGCCTGGTCGTGGGGATAGAAGAGCGGGATGTGCACCTCGGCCCGCCCCTGCCGCTTGCGGTCGATCGGCAGGAGATCGGGACGGCTCGTGAGCAGCATCCAGACGATCTTGCCGCGGTAGCGAGTGTCGCCCATCTGGCGGGCGATCATCGAGAACACGCGGGCGCTCGTGCCGGAGTCACCGCCGCTCTCGCGGTTGCCGAGGGCCGCGTCGGCCTCGTCCACCACCACCACCACCGGCCCCAGGCTCCGGAGCACGCCCAGCGCATGCTCCAGGTTCCCCTCCGTCTCGCCCACGTACTTGCTGCGGAAGTTCTTGAGGACGGCGCAGGGGATGCCCACGCTGCCGGCGTAGCACTCCGAGATGAAGCTCTTGCCGGTGCCCACCGGCCCGCAGATCAGGTAGCCCATCGGGGCGCTCTCGAACTGGCCCCGGCGGATCGCCCGGGCGTCGGACTCGAGCCGATCCTTGGCCGCCTCGTGGCCGGCCACCGCATCGAGCGTCAGTCGCGGCTCGATGAACTCCACGAGTCCGTGGCAGCTGCGTTCGATCAGGTCCTTCTTGCGGGCGGCGAACTCGGGGCCGTCGGGGGCGGAGCCGTCGCGGGCGGCCAGCGTGATCACGCTGCGGAGGCTCTCGAGCGTGAGCCCACCCGCCACGGCCGCCATCCGCTTCACGGCCGGTTCCTGGGCGGCGGGCATGCCGGCGGCGGCGGCCGTCGCCAGGGCGAACCGCTCCCGCTGGGCGGCGTCGGGCATCGGCACGTCGATCGCCGTCACCGCGGCGCTCGTCACCAGCCGGGGATGGACCTCGGCGAGCGTATCGGCCAGAAGCACCACCGCGACGTTGACCCGCCGCAGGAGCGGGTTGGTGGCCCAGCCCAGGATCCGGACGAGCCGGGCCGCGGCACTCCGCGTGCCCCCCTCGCCGGCCGGCACGAGGTACTGCGCGTAGTCGAGCACCACGGCGATCCGCTTCCGCTGCTCGGGCGGGTCGATGAGGTTGCGTTCGAGGATGGCGTCGATCGCGGCGACCGCCGCGTCGGGATCGCGGGGCCACTGGGCGGCGTTGCCGAGCCGTTCGGTGAGCCACTGGGCCATGGTTCGCAGCCGGCCCGCGTCGCTGCCGGCCAGCGGCCGCAGCCCGCGGCCGACGTCGTAGGCCAGCACCACGTCCCAGCGGCCGAACATCTCCCGGGCCAGAAAATCGGGCACCGTGCCCCAGGCCTCGACCGGATCGTGCTTGCCGGCCGCGGTGGGCTCGGCCACCGGCACGAGATCCCGCACGTTGCCGTGGAGCAGAAAGACGCAGCTCGTCCCGGCGAGGTAGGCGTCGCCGAGCCGCTCGCCCCAGGCCGGACACCACTCGGGCAGCGCCGCCGAGCCGCGGGCGGCCGAGGGCCGGGCTCCGAGTTCGGCTGCGGGCTGGGCCTCGGCCGGGCGGGCGGGGGCGGGGGGCTGGGGCGTGCTCGTTGTCATCTGCAGTCTCGTCGGGTGAACAGGACAGCCGGTCAGGCCCGCTCAGCCCGCGGTCTGCTGGATCTTCTGCGAGCCGAGTTCCTTGTCGTCGGCCCGGACCCCGGCGGTCTCCGGCGTCACCATGCCCATCTCGATCTCGAACTCGCGGAGCGCCTGGTCGGCCATCGCCGCCTCCACCGCCTCCTCGCGCTTGATGTCCTCGAGCCCCTCGCCGGAGAGGTCGGCGGCCACCCGGACCTTCGCCCGGTTGAGCCCGATCTTGTCCTGGATCACGTCCTCGATCTGGCCGAAGTCGGTGGTGATGTCGAAGTTGAAGCTCTGGGCGAGCTTGGCGAGCTCGGCCTCGGCCCGCGAGAGCTTGAGCTCGGCGTCGTACTTCTTGATCTTGTTCTTGAGGTCCGCGAGCTTCTTGGTGGCGTGCTTCACCTTGGTGACGTTGTTGCCGTAGGCGGTCTCGTGGAGCTTGAGCTGGGCCTCGTTCTCCGCCAACTCCTTCTTCGCCTTCTGGAGCTCGAGGGCGAACTTCGAGGCCGTCTCCCGCTCGCCCGCCTGGAGGTAGGCCTTGACCCGGGCCTCGAGCGAGGCGACGTGCTGCCGGTCGCCCTCGACCTGGCGGGTGACCCGCTCGACGAGCGCCCGATACTGCTCGAGGCCCTCGCGACCCTCCTTCATCTGGTCGACGGCCTTGTCGTATTCGTACTGCAGCTGCGCGATCGGATCGGCCGTCCAGAAGAAGTTGGCGATCTTGTTCATCTGCGCGGCGAAGGCCTTCCACATCTTGCCGAGAAACATGGCGGTGAGCTCCGTGAGCGGTGGCGGAAGAAGAGGTGCAGTCGGCGGGCTGGCCGCCCGACCCGTGAGCCGTCGTGATACCCCTACCGCGGGGCGGAGTCAAACCACCGGCACGACCGCGCTGACCGGCAGGGTCGCAGGCGATCCAGCAGCCCGGGGCGGCGGCAATATGAAGCCCCGGGGGCCTCGTGCCGGGCGACGGAAAGGGGTGGCTGACGGGATTCGAACCCGCTACCCCCGGTACCACAAACCTGCCTCTACCAAAGGAGCCGCCCGGCATTTTGGACAGCAGCAACAGGAAACCCACAAATCCAAGCGATTTCCTTCCCGGGCAGCTTCTACAGCTCCGCCAGCTCCACGGGCGAAACGGCGGAAAAAGGTACCGATTTGAGGATTCCTCAAATCCAAACTGGCCCATGCTCCTCGCCCTCTTCTTGACCGCCAGACGGCAGGCCGGCAAGCCGTGGCGGGAATAGGAAGGATACGTAGCGACACCGGCGACGCGGGCCGCACGGCGTCACAGTGGCAAAAACTCGACCCGGTTCCGCATGTCCGCCTGCGTCATGACGGACGCAATGAGGGCGATGTCTCGTACGGCCCCACCGACCGTGACCCGCAGCTGGTGGCCGTAGACCATGCCGGCAAACTCCCGTCGGGCCTGCTGCCAGCGGGCTGCCAGAACCAGAAAATCGCAATCCTGGGTGAAGACGACCCGCTCAAGTTCGAGGGCCCGCTCCAAGAGTTGATCATC
>JBJTAA010000003.1:0-2099 GCA_046090525.1 Planctomycetota bacterium | reverse complement strand
TCACGAGCCACGTGCGGCCCGACTGCGACGCCCTCGGCAGCGAGCTGGGGATGCTCGGCATCCTCGAGGCGCTCGGCAAGGACGTGCGGGTCGTCAATGCCCAGGCGACCCCGGCCAACCTCAAGTGGATCGATCCGGAGCGCCGGCTCGAGTCACTCGCCGAAGGTGTGAAGAAGGAAGATCTCGTCGACCGCGACGTGTTCCTCGTGCTCGACACCAGCGCCTGGGCGCAGCTCGGGGCGATGGGAGACGTGGCCAAGTCGATGCGCGACCGCGTGCTCGTGATCGACCACCACGTCAGCGAGGACGACCTCTCCGACCGCTGGTTCAAGGACACCGCGGCCGAGGCGACCGCCCGGATCGTCTACGAGATCGCCCTCCGCCTGCGGGTGCCGCTGACCGAGGCGATCGCCACGCCGATCTACGCCGGCCTCTCGACCGACACCGGCGGCTTCCGGTTTCCCTCGGTCAGCGGGGAGAGCTTCCGCGTGGCCGCCCGGCTGGTGGACGCCGGGGCGAGCCCGCCGGCCATCTACCGCGAGCTCTTCGAACAGGACACGCTCGCCCGGCTCAACCTCGTGGGCCGGACGCTAGCCGGCGCGCGGACGGTGCATGACGGCAAGGTGATCTTCTCGAGCGTCCGGCAGAGCGACGTGAAGCAGGTGGGCGCGGTGCCCGCCGACACCGAGGACCTGGTCAACCTCACGCTCGCGGTGAAGGGTACGGAGCTGGCGGCGATCCTTATCGAGCAGCCCGACGGCCGAATCAAGGTGAGCTTCCGCAGCCGCGGGCCCGTGGACTGCAGCGCCCTGGCCGGTCGCTTCGGCGGCGGCGGCCACAAGGCGGCGGCCGGCGCGATCCTCGACGGGCCCTACGAGGCGGCAGAGTCCAGGGTGCGTTCGGCGGTCGACGAGGCCTGGGCCGCGCGGCCAGCCTCGTCATGACCAGGAGCGGTGAGTCGACGCCCCGATCGATCAAGGAACGGCGTTGCCGTGAGGGGCTGCCCATGCTCCGAGAGCCGGCGTAGCTGGCAAGCGAAGCCATGGATGGCGGAGCGCAGCCAGGTCCGAGTGAGCGGAGCCCAGGATGGGCGGAGCGAACGTCCGGCGACGGGGCGTGGGCAGCCCCGAGCCCACGGTTGACGTCCTGCTTTTTGCCCCGGACAGTCCCGGTTACGATTTTGAGACCCGCAACCGCGGGCAGTTGACGAGAGGGCTCGAGAGAAGCGTCATGCAGATCGAAACTGGTGATTCCCGCCGCGGATTTCTCGCCAAGGTGGCGGCGGTGGCCTGCGGCGGCCTCGCCACGCTCGCGCCGGTGGCGGCGGGCGTGTGGACGTTGCTCGATCCCCTGCGGCGAAAGGGGGCCGCGGCGACGTTCCTGCCAGTGACCGAGCTCTCGGCCATCCCGGACGACGGCGTCCCGCGGCAGTTCGCGGTGGTCGCCGACCGGATCGACGCCTGGACGGGCTTCCCCCGCGAGCCGATCGGTGCCGTCTACCTGCGGCGGGAAAAGGGCTCGCGGGAGGTTCAGGCGCTCACGGCCACCTGTCCGCATGCCGGCTGCTTCATCGAGCTCGAGGGCAATCGCTGTTTCCGCTGCCCGTGCCACAACTCCACGTTCACGCTCGACGGCGGGATCGTGCAGCCGAGCCCCTCGCCCCGGGCGATGGACTCGCTCGAGTGCCGTGTGGATGAGGCCGGCGGGGTGGCCGTGAAGTGGGAGAGCTTCCGCACCGGCGTCGCCGCGAAGGAGGCGAGCGCATGAGCAAGCCCCGGGAAGGCCGCGGCGGCCCGCTCAAGCGGCTGGGAGATTTCCTCGACGACCGCACGGGCTGGCGGGGGCTCGTCCACGAGGCCCTCTACGAGCGGGTGCCGGGCGGGGCCCGCTGGCGGTATGTCTGGGGCAGCACGCTCGTGTTCGCCTTCATGACCCAGGTGATCACCGGGCTCTTCCTCTGGGCCAGCTACTCGGCCAGCGCCCAGACCGCCTGGGAGAGCGTCTGGTACATCCAGCACGAGATGACCGGCGGCTGGCTCCTCCGCGGCATCCACCACTTCATGGCGCAGGCGATGGTGGTGCTGCTCGCCCTGCACCTG
>JBJTAA010000002.1:0-14664 GCA_046090525.1 Planctomycetota bacterium | reverse complement strand
CGGGCGGCGGGCATGCTGCATGCTGTCGAGCATCTGCGTGGCCACGATCACAGGCTTCTGGTACCGCTGGCAGGCGCGGATGATCCGCTTCTGCACCATCGGCATGCTGGCCACGTCGGTCTCGACGCCGAGGTCGCCGCGGGCCACCATCACCGCGTCGGCCGCCTCGACGATCGAATCGAGGTTGTCGATCGCCTCCCGCTTCTCGATCTTGGCGACCACCCGGGCGGCCGAGCCGCGGGTGCGGAGCAGCTCCTTGAGCAGCTTCACCTCGACCGCCGAGCGGACGAACGACAGGCTCACGAAGTCGATGCCGGCCGCGGCGGCCCACTCGGCGTGCTGCCAGTCGGCCGGGCTCATCGCCGCGACCGAGAGCCGCACGCCCGGCAGGTTCACGCCCTGCCGGCTGCGGACGATGCCCCCCTGCACGACGCGGCAGCGGACGTGATCCGCGTTTCGCTCCGTGACGACGAGGCTGATGGTGCCGTCGGCGAGCATGACCGAGTCGCCCGGGGAGAGCTCGTCGACGAGGGGCTCGTAGGTGACGGTGAGTTCGCGGGAGCCGCCGCTCTCGCCGCCGCGGACGAAGGTGACGTGCTCGCCTTCCGCGAGGTCGATCGCGCCTCCGGGCAGTTCGCCCAGCCGGATCTTGGGCCCGGCCAGGTCGGCGAGCACGCCCACGGGGCGAGCCAACGCCTCGGACACGCGGCGGATCCGGGCCAGCGACTCCGCGTGCTCCTCGACCGAGCCGTGGGCCATGTTGAGGCGAAACACGTCCACGCCGGCCTCGACGAGCCCGCGGATGGCATCCTCGGCCCGCGAGGCGGGCCCGAGGGTGGCGACAATCTTGGTGCGGACGATCTCCGGCTGGGGCGCGGTCGTCGGGGGCATGGCGGGCATCCTGCGGCGGGAGGGAAACGGTGCCCAGAGGGTGCCGGATGGTACCATCCGCCGCCAAGAGCGGAGGCCTGCGGGGCCTCGGCGGGCCGGTGGGCAGGGCAGCGAGCCATGTGGAGCGGCAGGCGGGTGATCGTGGCGGGAGGCACGGCCGGCTTCGGCCTGGTGCTGGCCCGCCGGCTGGCCCGGGCCGGGGCGCGGGTGGTGCTCGTGGGCCGCTCGAGCGCGGGCGTGAGACGGGCGCTCGAACTCTGCGAGCATGATGGCGGCGCGGGCGCCGAGGCCCGTGGGCTGGCGGCCGACCTCGAGCGGCCGGGCGAAGGGGAGCGGGTCGTGGCGGAGGCGGCCGCGATCCTCGGCGGGATCGACGACCTGTTCTTCTGCGTGGGCCGCTCCGGCCGGGCCAGGATCCTCGCCACCGGCCGCGATACGCTGTTGGGATATCTCGAGGCCAATCTCTTGGCCGCCGTGGAAATCACGACGGCCGCGGCCGAGGAGATCGCCGCCGCGCGGGGCCACCTCGTGTACGTCGGCAGCCTGGCGGGCAAGGTGGTCACGCCCTTCATGGGGCCCTACGCCGTCGCCAAGTCGGCGCTTGCCGCCTATGTCGATGCGGTGCGGATCGAACTGGCCCCCCGCGGCGCGCACGTGCTGCTCGTCTCACCCGGCCCCATCGCGCGGGCGGCGGACGACCCCGCCGGAGACCGCGCCGCGGAGCGGTACGCCGCCGAGGCTGCCGCGGCGGGATTGCCCGCCGAGGCGCAGGCTCCCGGCGGCACGAAGCGGCTGCGGCCGCTCGACCCCGACCGCCTCGCGGAGCGGGTGCTCGACGCCTGCCGCCGGCGGGCGAGCGAACTGGTCGTGCCCCGCAAGGTCGCTCTGCTGGCGGGCCTGATCGAGTGGTTTCCCGAGTGGGGCCGGCGCCTGCTCGGGTGAGCGGCCAACGTCACGGCTCCAGTTCGCCGAGCGCGTCTCGGAGTGGCCCACGCATTCCGCGGGTGCGCGACCTGGAATCGACGCCCGGCGTGACCCGGTCACAGCGTGACCGGGCTCCTAGACGCAGGGCGTAACCGGGCTCTTGGGGCATTTTCTGCCAAAAACCAGGTGTGTTCCCGGCCGTGCAAGGGCCTTGAGCCCATTGGTTGAGCCGGGGCTGGCAGGCCGGTAATCTTTCCCAGGCTTCCCAGATCGCCATGGAGGGAGTTTCGTCGCACGGCTGTTCGCGACTCTCGTCTCAGTCTCTCACGCCCCCAGGAGTCGCACGATGATCGCCAAGTTCTTCAGCCGTGGCCGGAAGCAGCACGACCGCCGGATCCGGGAACTCACCCGGCGCCGGTCGGCCGAACGGCAGCAACGCGTCGGCGCCGAGCGGCTCGAGGACCGGCGGCTCCTCGCCAACACGGTCGGCCTGACCGTCAACAACGCGGCCGAGGCCTTCGGCGGCTACACGCTCTTCGCCCCATCGTCGTCGACGACGACGTATCTCATCGACCAGCAGGGCCGGGAGGTCAATCGCTGGACCAGTGCGCTCGCGCCGATGACGGCCGAACTCCTGCCCGACGGCAGCCTGATCCGGGCCGGCCGCGTCCCCTCGCAGGACGGCCCCCCCAAGGCCTGGGCCCCGGGCGTGTCGGGCCGGATCGAGAAGTTCGACTGGGATGGCAACCTCACGTGGTCCTACACACTGGCCACCCAGGACGCGCATCTCCACCACGACTTCGAGGTGATGCCCAATGGCAACGTGCTGATGATCGCCTGGGAGCGGAAAACCTACGCCGAGGCGGTGCAGGCGGGACGGCGGCCCGACGACGTGCCGGTAGCCCCGGGCACCGGCGGCGTCCGCGAACTGTGGCCCGACATGCTGATCGAGGTGCGGCCGAACCAGCCCGCGGCCGGCCAGACCTATGCCGAGGGGGGCGAGGTCGTCTGGAAGTGGCACCTCTGGGATCACCTCGTCCAGGACATCGACCCCACCAAGGACAACTACGGCAACGTCGCGGCCAATCCCCACCTGGTCGATATCAACTACTATCTGAAGGGCGACGGCATGGGGGGCGTGCCGGCCGACTGGACCCACTTCAACTCGGTGGCCTACAACCCCGAACTCGATCAGATCGTCGTCTCGCCGCGGGAGTTCGGCGAGCTCTGGATCATCGATCGCAGCACGACGATCGCCGAAGCAGCCAGCCGCACCGGCGGCCGCAGCGGCCGGGGTGGGAGCCTGCTCTACCGCTGGGGCAATCCCGCCGCCTACAAGTCGGGCACGGCCGCCGACCAGCGGCTCTTCTACCAGCACGACCCGCACTGGATCCGGCCGGGCCTGCCCGGCGCCGGCAACATGCTGGTCTTCAACAACGGCTGGAACCCCAACCCGAACCTGCCGAGTTTCTCCACCGTCGAGGAGATCACGCTGCCGGCGAACGCCCAGCAGTGGTACGTCAGCGACGCGCAGTCGGCCGCCATCACGTCCGCCAACCAGTTCAACACGGGCCTGGTGCCGGCCACGTGGACGGCGCTCAAGGGCGACTGGGATGGCGACGGCCGCGACTCGATCGGCTATTTCGATCCGGCCACCCGCCGGTTCCTGCTCTACGCCGCGACCACGACCGCCACCGCGCCGCAGGTCACGATCGACGCCTCCGGCGTCGCGGCCCCAGGCTGGATTCCGCTGGTCGGCGACTGGAACGGGGACGGCACCGACACGCCCGGGTTCTACGACCCGGCCACGAACACGTTCCGGCTCTCGAACGCCACGGGCGGCTT
Source organism: Planctomycetota bacterium (assembly GCA_046090525.1). GTDB lineage: Bacteria > Planctomycetota > Planctomycetia > Pirellulales > UBA1268 > QWPN01. The sequence continues at coordinate 11,004 of JBJTAA010000002.1, read as the reverse complement.
CACGGTGGACATCCAGTTCGCCGCGGCCCACTGGAACGGCGGCCGACTCCCGGCGACCATGCGGCCGCTCGTCGGCGACTGGGACGGCGACGGCGACGCGAACGTCGGCCTCTACAACCCGGCGACCAACCACTTCTGGCTCAACCGGCTCGACGGCAGCTGGGCCCGGACGCGGCCCGAGGGCCTGACGCTGTTCCGGCCGCGGCTGCCCTACCTGCTGCCGCAGTCGTGGCTTGCCCTCGCCGGTGACTGGAACGGCGACGGCATCGACACGATCGGCCTCTACGACCCGGCCGCCCGGACCTTCTACATGAACAACCGCACCGACGGCTCGACCACCGCGGTGCTCACCGTCCGCCCGACGTTCGCCGAACTCGGCTGGCGGCCGATGACCGGCGACTGGAACGGCGACGGCCGCGACACGCTCGGCCTCTTTAATCCCCGCTTCTCCACGGGGGGCTACGCGAAGCCGGGTCGTGCCTACGGCCCCACGGCCGCGACCTGGCGGTACGTGGCCAATCCCCGCGAGCAGTTCTACGCCCGCATCATCTCGGGCATGCAGCGGCTGCCCAACGGCAACACGCTGATCAACGAGGGGACCGAGGGGAGGTTCTTCGAGGTCACGCCGGCCGGCAAGATCGTCTGGGAGTACATCAATCCGGTGACCGGCCCCAATCCGGCCAACGTGCTCTACCAGGGGCAGCGGCCGCAGCTGGCCGCCGGGATCGGCATCCCGGGGACCTACCAGAACCTCGTGTTCCGGGCCTACCGCTACGCCGCCGACTATCCGGGCCTCGCCGGCCGTGACCTGACGCCGGGCAACCCGATCGAGCGGTATGCCGAGGGGGCCGACACGATCGGCCGCTTCGCCCCGCCGACGAACGTGGCCCAACTCAGCAACCGCAACAACGGACTGAATGCCGACGTGACCCGCGTGCCCATGGCCCTCTCGGGCGCGGGCTGGCAGGCCCTGGCCGGCGACTGGAACGGGCCGGACGGAGGGGGCGTGCGACGGGACTCGACGGGCGGCTACAACCGGACCACCCGGCAGTTCCGCCTGTTCCCCGACAACTCGGCGGCGGCCGCGATCACCTTCTCGGCGCCGCCGACCACGCCGACCGACGCCGTGGCCTTCGCCGGCGACTTCGATGGCGACGGCATCGACACGGTCTCGCTGTTCGTGCCGAGCCTGGGGCTCTGGCACATCAACAACTCGGCGACCGGCTGGAGCCCGCAGTCGTTCTCGACGGGCGCGGTGCCCTCCAACTTCAGGCCGCTGGCGGGCGACTGGGATGGTGACGGCCGCGACGGGATCGCGTTCTACGACCCGCTCGGCAAGCGGCTCTATCTCAACGACCGCACCGACGGCGATATCGCGGGGGTGCGGACGGTCGACTTCACCTGGGCGGGCGCGAACTGGCTCGCCGTGGCGGGTGACTGGGACGGCGACGGCCGCTCCTCGATCGGCTTCGTCGATCCCGCGAACTCGACCTGGCGGCTGAGCAACCGGCTCGACGGCACGACGACCGACCTGCTCGTGTTCACGTGGTCGCTGCCGGCCGGCTGGCAGCCGCTGGCCGGCAACTGGAACGGCAGCCGCGGCATCGCCGGCTGACGGCCCGAGGCGCCGGGGGTCGGGCGAAGGCACGCCCTTCACCGCCCCCGGCGGCCCGCCACCGGTCTGCTACACTCCCGCCGCCGCGCGGTTGCGGCGCAGCACCCCATGAGGAGAGCAGACCGGATGGCACACGCAGGCGAGGCGTTCGCGGGCATCGGCAAGATCGGCTACGAGGGGCCGACCACCAGGAACATGCTGGCCTTCCGCCACTACGACGCCGATGCGCTCGTGGAGGGCAAGCCGATGCGGGATCACCTGCGGTTCGCCGTCTCCTACTGGCACGCCTTCCGCGGCACCGGCGGCGACCCGTTCGGCCCCGGCACGATGATCCGCCCCTGGGAGACGGGCGGCGACACGCTGGAGATGGCGCTGCGGCGGGTCGACGTGGCCTTCGAGTTCCTCGAGAAACTGGGGGTCGAGTTCTACTGCTTCCACGACCGTGACGTCGCCCCGGAGGGGGCCACGCTCGCCGAGAGCAACAGGCACCTCGACGCCGTCGCCGACCGGCTGCTCGAGCACCAGAAGCGCACGGGGATCAAGCTCCTCTGGGGCACGGCCAATCTGTTCTCCAACCGCCGGTATGTGCACGGCGCTGCCACCAGCCCCAACGTCGAGTCGTTCGCCTACGCCGCCGCCCAGGTGAAGAAGGCGCTCGAGGTGACGCACCGGCTGGGGGGCGCGGGCTACGTCTTCTGGGGCGGCCGCGAGGGCTATCAGTGCCTCTGGAACACCGACATGAAGCGGGAGCTCGACCACCTCGCCGCCTTCATGCACATGGCGGTCGACCACGCCAAGGCGATCGGCTTCACCGGGCAGTTCTACTTCGAGCCCAAGCCCCGCGAGCCGATGAAGCACCAGTACGACTTCGATGTGGCCACCTGCATCAACTTCCTGCGGACGTACGGCCTCGAGAAGCACGTCAAGATGAACATCGAGACCAACCACGCCACGCTCGCCGGCCACGAGATGCAGCACGAGCTCGAGTATGCCGGCCTGCAGGGCTTCCTCGGCTCGATCGACGCCAACACCGGCGATACGCTCGTCGGCTGGGACACCGACCAGTTTCCGACCAACATCTACCTCACGACCCAGGTGATGTACACGATCCTCAAGTACGGCGGCCTCGCCCCCGGCGGCATCAACTTCGACGCCAAGGTCCGCCGCGAGAGCTTCGAGCCGGTCGACCTGTTCCACGCCCACATCGGCGGCATGGACGCCTTCGCCCGCGGCCTGAAGATCGCCGCGGCGATGCGGGCCGACGGCGCGATCCAGAAGCTGGTCGAGGAGCGGTACGCCTCCTGGGCCGGCCCGCTCGGCCAGCGGATCGAGGCGGGCAAGGAGTCGTTCGCCTCGCTCGAGCAGGAGATGCTCGCCAAGGGGGAGGCCGCCGCCTGCACGAGCGGCCGCCAGGAACTCTTCGAGAACGTGATCAACACCTACCTCTGACCGGCCGCCGCCTACCGACCGCTCTCGGCCTGGGCCTGTCCCCGCGGCGGCTCGGCGGCCCGCTCGATCTGGCCGCGGACGGTCGCGAGCAGGCCGGGCTCGGTGACCTTGCGGCCCTCGGCATCGGTGACGTGGAAGGCGTCGACGATCTGGTCGAGGTAGGTCCCGATGCGGGCCGCCTGCACCGAGAGCCCGGCCTCGTGCAGCACGCGGGCGAGCTGCGAGAGCAGGCCCGGCGAGTCGTGGGCGAAGACCTCGATGATCGTCGCCTGACTCGAGCTCTCGTTGTCGAATAGCACCCGGACGGGCCCGCGGGCCGCCGGCGGCAGCTGCGGCGCGAAGGGGTTCCACTGCCGATGGATCCGCGGCGCCTCGGCGGCGAGCGCCGCCTGCCGGATGGCGGCCACGATCTCCGCCAACCGGTCGGCCGGCGGCTCCCCGGAGAAGTCGGGATCGCTGACGGTGAAGCGGTCGAGCACCCGGCCGTCGGCGAGCGTGTGGATGTCGGCCGCGAGCACCTCGAGCCGCTGGGCGGCGAGGGCGGCCGTCACCCGGTGAAACAGTCCGCTGGCGACGCGGGCGTCGGTGCCCACGGTGATCGAGACGGTGGCCGTCTCCGGCTGCCAACGGGCGATCGCGAACACGCCCTCGGCCGAGAGCCGACAGAGCCGGCCGACCTCCTCGACCACGCGGGCGGCCGGCACGCCGCGGATCGCCGCGGCGGGGAGCCGCTGGGCGAGCTGCCGCACCGGATCCCCCTCGGGCCGGTCCTCGAGCAGCCGCTCGAGCGCGGCGCGGCTGCGGGCCGTGGCATCCACGCCCCCCTCGCCGGAGAGGATCTCGCGGGTCCGATCATGGAGTTCGCCGAGCAGGTCGGCCTTCCAGCTGGTCCAGGTGCCGGGCCCCACGGCCGCCACGTCGGCGGCCGTCAGCAGGGCGAGCATCCTCAGGATCTCGGGGGAGCCCACCTCGCGGGCGAAGCCCGCCACGATGCCCTCGTCGTCCACGTTGCGGCGGAAGGCGAGATGGGCCATCAGCAGGTGGCGGAGCACGAGGAACTCGACGATTTCCGCCTCGTCGGCGGGCACGTCGAGCAGCCGGCAGGTGTCCCGCGCCATCGCCGCGCCCACCTCGCTGTGGTCGCCGGGGTAGCCCTTGCCCAGATCATGGAAGAGGAGCGCGAGCAACAGCGGCCGCGGACGGGTCAGCCCCTGCCAGGCGCGTCCCAGCCAGCCGTCGTCTTCCGCAAAGTTCAGGCACCGCGCGACGGCCAGGATGCAGTGCTCGTCGACCGTGTACTTGTGATAGTTGTTGAACTGCAGCAGGTCGCGGGCGTGGGAAAACCCGGGCACGAACCGCTCGAGCACGCCGATCTCATGGAGGCGGCGCAGCAGGTCGGCGAGGCCGGCCCGCCACTGGGGCACGGCCCCCTGGGGCGGCAGGAACAGCTTGAGGAACGCGGCCCGGGCGGCGGGCGCCGGTGGCTCGGTCGCCGAGCGATCGACCTTGCCAGCCACCTCGGCCCACGCAGCCGGATCGACCGGCAGTCCGTGCAGCATGCCGAGCTCCAGGAGCCGGATGATGGCCGCCGGATCGGCCGCGATCTGGGCCGCGCGGCCCGGCAGCACCGTCACGCTGCCCGGCCCCACGCGATACAGCCCCTCGACCACGTGCCCGAGCAGCCCGGCCGCGAGCCGGCCGACGAGCGGGCGACCGGAGGCCGGGGCCGACACCGCCTCGACGATCCGCTTCACGCCGCGGGTGTGGCCGATGTAGTCCCGCATGAACCACTCGACGCCCAGCAGTCCGCCGCGGCCCTCGATGCCGCGGTCGGTGGCGATGCGGGCCTGCTGGTCGCGGGTCAGTTCGTCGAGGCAGCGGCCGGCCGCGAGGTGCAGATCGGTGCGCACCCGGGCCAGGAACTCGGCGGCCTCGCGGAGCGCGAACAGGTCGTCGCGGCCGATCCCGCCGCCGGCGGCCAGTTCGTCGAGCGACTCGGCGGCATGCAGCACCACGCCCAGCCAGCGGACGAGTTGGATGTCGCGCAGCCCGCCGGGCGACCGCTTCACGTTGGGCTCGAGCAGCGACACGGTCTGCCCGTAGCGATCGGCCTCCTCGCGCCGGGCCTCGATGAGCATGGTCGCGAACCGCCGCGGCGCGCGGCGCAGCGACCGCCGCAGGCGGCTCGCGAGCCGCTCGAGCGGCGGCTGCGGGCCCACCACGAGCCGGGCGTCGAGGAGGCCGCTCATGATCGTGGCGTCGGTCGCCGCCAGGCGAACCGCCTCACCGGCCGTCCGCACGCTCTGCCCCACCTGGAGGCCGGTGTCGAAGCGATCCTGCACCACGCGGGCGGCCAGATCGGCCACGATCGCCGGGTCGCGGCCGTCGTGCAGCACCATCAGGTCGATGTCGGACCAGGGGGCCATCTCGCGGCGGCCGTAGCCCCCCACGGCGAGCAGCGACACCCGCCGGGCCGCCGGCTCGGCGGCGGCGGGCAGGTCGGCCAGGATCGACTCCCAGAGGTCGCCGATCAGGTGGTCGAAGAGGTCGGTGGCCAGCGTCCACGTGGCCAGGGCGTCGGCACCCGCTGCATGCTGGGCGGCCACCCGCCTCCGGAGCTCGGCCACCGCCTCTGCGGCGCGGGCGGCGGCGGGCCGCACGGCACCGGGGGGATGGTGGGCCGGCGCCGTCATGGGCTGATCCAGGGATCGTCCGCCACGCCGGCCCGCCGGTTGGCGGATCGTGCCAGCACGAACAGGAGGTCGCCGAGCCGGTTGAGGTATTCGATGGCGTTGGCCGGGATCGTCGTGTCGAGCTGGGCCGCCAGCGACACGACCCGCCGTTCCGCCCGGCGGCAGACGGTGCGGGCGACGTGCAGCGCGGCGGCCAGGGGCGTCCCCGTGGGCAGGATGAAGCAGGCCAGCGGCTCGAGCGTCGCCTCGTGGGCGTCGATCAGCCGCTCGAGGACCGTCACGTGCGCCGGCGTGATCCGCTCCGCGGTGCTGCCGGGCGTGGCCAGCTCGGCGCCGAGGTCGAAGAGCTCGCACTGGATCCGGCGCAGGTCGGCGTCGAACTCGGCGGCGGCGGGGAGCGTGCGGATCGCGCCCAGATGGCTGTTGAGTTCGTCCACCGTGCCGAAGGCCTCGATGCGGGCGTGATCCTTGCTGACCCGCGGGCCGCCGAAGAGCCCCGTCTCCCCCTGGTCACCGGTCTTGGTGTAGATCTTCATCGTGGCGCGGCGAGCTCCTCGGGGACGGTCGGAACGGCGACGCCTATACTGGCGGGCATGAGAAAAAGCTGCAACGTGCTCGCGGCAGCGGTCGCCATCGCGGCCGCGGCCGGCCCGCTGGACGCCGCCGACTCGCCGCTGGAAGCCCGGTTCATGGAGCCGCCGGTGCAGGTGAGCGTCGGCATGCCCAGGGCGGGGGAGGGCTACTTTTCCCCGGACGGCCGGGCCATCTGCTACCAGGCCTATCCGGAGGGCTACCCCTTCTACCAGATCTTCGTGCAGGACTTCGATCCCGCCGCCTTCGGCCCGAGGCCGCCGCGCCGGGTCAGCACGGGGCGGGGGCGGACGACCTGCAGCTGGTTCTCGCCCGACGGCGAGCGGCTGCTGTTCGCCTCGAGCCATGGCGATCCGGCGCTCGACGCCACCGAGGCCAAGGCTCGAGCCGAGGCCGAGGAGGACGCCCGCACCGGCCGGCGGCGGCGCTACCAGTGGGACTTCGACCCGCACATGGACCTGTTTACCGCGCGGCTCGACGGGAGCGACCTCGTGCGGATTACCGACACGCCGGGCTACGACGCGGAGTGCTCGTTCTCGCCCGACGGCCGGTCGATCCTGTTCGTCAGCGACCGCGACGGCGATCCCGACATCTACGTCTGCGACCTCGAGGGCACGAACGTGCGGCAGCTGACCAACGAGCCCGGCTACGACGGCGGGCCGTTCTTCTCGCCGGACGGCGCGTGGATCGCGTATCGCACCGACCGCCTCGAGAAGGACCTGCTGCAGATCCACGTGATGCGGGCCGACGGCTCGGGCGACACGGCGGTGACGAAGGGCAGGGGGGTGCACTGGGCGCCCTATTGGCATCCGACGCGGCCCTGGCTGATCTGGACCGGCGCCGACCACTCCGATCCGGCGGCCCGGCCCAACTACGACCTCTGGATCGCCCGCTACGATCCCGCCGACGCCACGCGGATGGGCGAGCCGCTGCGGATCACCGATCACTCCGGCGCCGACGTGCTGCCCTCCTTCTCGCCCGATGGCACGATCCTGATGTGGACCGCCAGCCGCGACGATGGCGGCGGCCGCCGGCCGTCGAGCCAGCTCTGGGCCGCGCGGCTCGACCTCGAGGCCATCGAGCAGGCGCTGCCGCCGCTGCCACCGGCCGGCTCGCCCGCGCCGCCACCGGCCGAGGAGGCACCATGACCGCCGCCGCGAGCACACCGAAGACGGGCGGCATCGCCATGATCGGCGGCGGCCGGATGGCCTCGGCGCTCGCCGAGGGCTTCTGCCGGGCCGGGCTGGTCGCGGCCGACGCGATCACCGTCTACGACCCGGCGCCGGCGGCCCGCGAGGCGCTCGTCGCCCGCGTGCCCGGCGTGCGGTTCGCCGCATCGCCGGCGGAGGCCGCGGCCACGGCCGAGGTCGTGTGGCTGGCCGTCAAGCCGCAGCAGGCGACGGAGGCCTGCGGCAGCATCGCGGGCGTCATGCCGGGCAAGACACTCGTCTCGATTCTGGCCGGGCTGTCGACGACGACACTGGCCACGCTCGCGGGCACGCCCTGCGTGATCCGTGTGATGCCCAACACGCCGAGCCTCGTGGGCAAGGGCGTGTCGGTCGTCTGCCGCACGCCCGAGGTGCCGGCCGGCGTGGCCCGACGCGTCGTGGAACTGCTCGCCGCCGTCGGGCACGTGCACGAGGTGGACGAGTCGCTGATGAACGCGGTCACGGGGCTCTCGGGATCGGGCCCCGGGTTTCTGGCGCTCGTGGTCGAGGCGCTCGCGGCGGGGGGCGAGCGGGCGGGGCTGTCGCGGCCGCTGGCGCTGGCCCTGGCCGTACAGACGCTCGAGGGGACAGGCGCGCTGCTCGAGCGAACCGGCGAGGAGCCGGCCGTGATCCGCGATCGCGTCTCGAGCCCGGGCGGCACCACGCTCGCGGGGCTGGCCGTGCTGACCGAGCGCGGCGTGCCGGAGGCGCTCGCCGCGGCCGTCGAGGCGGCAGCTGCCCGGGCCGCCGAACTCGGCCGCTGAGTGGCCCCAGGAGCCCGGTTCCTCCGGAACCGGGTCAGCGGCAATGCGGCGACAGTCGCGATCCGGTCACGGAGTGACCGGACTCCAGAGCCGGAACCGGGTCAGCGGCAATGCGGCGACAGTCGCGATCCGGTCACGGAGTGACCGGACTCCAGAGCCGGAACCGGGTCAGCGGCAACGCGGCGCTAGTCGCGATCCGGTCACGGAGTGACAGGACTCCAGAGCCGGAACCGGGTCAGCGGCAGCGCGGCGCCAGCCGCGATCCGGTCACGGAGTGACCGGACTCCAGAGCCGGCTCGCTCAGCGGCCCCGCGACTTGCCCTTCTTCGCAGCTGCTTTGCGGGCGGCCGGCTTCTTCACGGCCGCGGCCTTCTTCCGGCCGGCCTTCTTCGCAGCCTGCTTGGCCGCGGTCTTGCGCGTGCCGGCCTTGCCGCCGGCCCCGCCGAAAATCTGCTCCCAACCGTCCGCATACTTGCTCGTGCTGCCGACCCGGATGACCGACATGGTTGCTTGACTCCTCGTGAGCGAGCGCCGGCACCCGAGGCGTCGAGGGGCGCGACGGTCGCATGCTTGTTGGTAGCGATCGCCACGCCGCGGCGTCAAGCAGGCGCCCGCGCCGCGGCCGGGCCGCCCGCCGCCGGCTCGATCTCGAGCCACGCGCGGCCGATCGTCGCCGGCAGGTCGGAGCGACCGTGTGCCGCGGTGACGACCGGTGGAGGCCCGGCGACCGGGGCCGCGAGGGCCAGTTCGTTGCGTTCCCGAAGCACGGCGGTGAGGTCGTGCCGCCAGCGTCGCCCGGCCACGGCCGCCGGCAGTCGCTCGCCGCCGAGCCGCAGCTCACAGTCCGTCGCCGGTTCGACGACGAGCCAGACGCGATCGCCCGGCTCGATGCCCGCCGGCATCCCGAAGCGTCGGATCCACTCCGCCCGCCCCGCCGCCGGATCGGGCGGCTGCCAGGCCGTGGACAGGTTGATCACGTGGATGTCGCTCATGGCACGACCACGGCCCGGCCCAGCGTCTCGCCGCGGAGCATGCGGGCGGCATGGCCCCCCACGTCACCGAGGCCGAGCGGCGTCACGGGCAGCCGGCCTTGAACCTGCGGCCAGAACGCGGCCAGCCGCTCCCACATCCGCCGCCGGTCGCCGACCGAGGGCTGCGTGGCGGCATCGATGCCGGCGAGCGTCACGCCCCGCAGGATGAAGGGATGCACGGTCGTGACGAGTTCCGCCCCGCCGGCCATCCCGATCGCCGCGACGGCCCCGCCCGTCCTCACGGACCGCAGGACATCGGCCAAAAGCGGCCCGCCGACGGTGTCGATCACGCCGGCCCAACGCCCGCTGGCGAGCGACTTCGGACCGGGATCGACGACCTGCTCGGGCCGCGCCACCTCGGCGGCCCCGAGCGCCGCGAGCGGCTCCACCGCCGCAGGCTTCCGGCTGCAGGCCACGACCCGCTTCCCGGCGGCCGCCAGCCAGGCGACGGCGAGCATCCCCACGCCGCCGCTGGCGCCGGTCACGAGCCAGGCTTCGTCGGGCCGCCCGTGCCGCTCGTCGACGAGCGCCTCGAGCCGGTCGCACGCGAGCACCGTCGTCAGCCCCGCCGTGCCCAGCGCCATCGCGTCGACCGCCGTGAGGCCGGCCGGCCGGAGGATGACGGCCGCGGCCGGCGCCCGCATGTGACTGGCGAAGCTGCCGTCGATCCGCTCGCCCAGGCCGCTCCCGGTGACGACCACCGGCGCGCCGGCGGGCAGACGGGCCGCGGGGCGGAGCAGCGTGCCCGCCGCATCGATCCCCGGCACGAGCGGCGTCGTCCGCATCACGCCGGGGTGGCAGGTGCAGCAGAGCGCGTCCTTGTAGTTGAAGCCGGCCGCCTCGACGCGGATCACGACCTCGCCGTCGGTTTCCGCGGCAGGATCCCAGCCGAGCGGCACGATGCCCCCGGCGCAGCCGCCGCCGGCACCCCGTTCGACCCGCCAGCAGCGGCCATGAGCGGCGGATTCCACGTCGTTCGCTGGCACAGGAGCCTCGTTGATTCTCAGGACTCGACGCCGGTCGCCCGCCGGCGCGGATGCCCGCTATACTGCCGACCGCACGGCACACGCCACGCCACCGCGGCGGGGCCGCCGGCAAAGCCTACCGCGGCCTCGGCCGCATCGAAATCGACAGGAGCCTGAGATCACGATGGGAAACGCCCTCGAGTTCACCGATAGCAACTTCCAGTCCGAGGTCCTCGAGTCGGACGTGCCCGTGCTCGTCGATTTCTGGGCCCCTTGGTGCGGCCCCTGCCGGATGATCGGCCCGGTGATCGAGGAACTCTCGGTCGAGAACGCCGGCACCTTCAAGGTGGGCAAGGTGAACGTGGACGAGAACAACCGCCTGGCCATGACCTACAACGTGGCGAGCATCCCCACGATCATGATCTTCAGCCGCGGCCGGCTCGTGCAGCAGATGATGGGCGTGCAGCCCAAGGCCCGGCTCCAGCAGGCCCTCGACGAAGCCAAGTCGGCCTAGGTCGTCGGCCGAAGCGAGCTCAGGGTCGCCCGTGCCCGCTCGCAGTCCATCGCGAACCCGTGGCCGAGGGCATCATGCCCGCGGTGTTCGGTTGCCGCGCCGGCCCACATTCGGCGGGCAAGATGCCCGCCGCTACGTGTGCATCGCAGGACCGCGAGGGCTTGCCCATGCCAA
>JBJTAA010000001.1:0-4203 GCA_046090525.1 Planctomycetota bacterium | reverse complement strand
GCAGGGCCGCCACGATCGCTGCGGCTCCGCCTACCAGGCACAAGCCACTCGGCTCCGGCACAGGAATGATCCCGGGCGCCGGCCCGCCGAGCGCTGCCACCTCCTGGCTCGTGAGCGGGTCGTCGCGGAACTGGAGGTTGGCGACGTAGAGCGTGCCGAGTTCTCCCTTCGTGGGACCGTCGATCCCGTCGTTCCTGTCAGCGTTAAACAGGAAGAAGGCCGAGTCGGCGCCCAGGCCGGGATAAGAATCGTTGAGCGTGCCGATTGAGAACGCCTTGTCGGTGTAGAGGTCGTTCGTGACCAGTGCACTATTGCGATCCGATGTCGTGGGCACGTCGACTGGCACGATATCGGCGGCGAGGCTGCCATTCACGTAGGCCCGATACTGCGACACCGCACCCGAATCGGAGAGGTTCATCACGAGGGCCAGCCGGTGCCAGGCGTCGGGCGTCACGCTGCCGCCATAGGAGGATGCCACACCGGTCGTGTCATCGCGCTTGTCGATGAGCCAGGCGCCGTCGTTGACCAGCCGCGTCTGGAAGAGCGTGAGGTAATACGGCGGCAATCCGGCTGAATCGGTCGAGCCGGGAATGTAGACGTCCATCACCACGGAGTAGCGGTTGAGCCTCGTGGGTGAGCCGTCGCCGTTGGCCCGTTGCGGAAACTTCGCCATCAGCCCCGTGACGAGGCCGTAGCCTCGCATGTCGGGCACCCGCATCACGACGGCGTCACTGCCGCTGCCGAGGTTGGCGATCCCGAACGCGGCCGTCGTGGCGAACTGCAGCTGCGGCGGGTTCGACGGCGCAGTCGTGCCGCCGTGGGCGATCGGATATTGATAGAAGGGCGTGTTGGGCAGATAGGAGAGCGAGAGCCCGCCGATCGCCGACTGCGACTGGATGAGACCGCTCGTCTGATCGCTCCAGCCGGCGGCGAAGTCCCACTGGCCGACGACGCCGGCGGTCGTCGCCGGAGCCCCGATCGCGACCACGACCAGCGCCGCGAACAATCGATGGGATCCGCGACCGTGGCGATGATGGACGGTTCCTCGCATATCCCGAGTCTAATGGCCGCCAGGGAGGATTCCACGCGGCGGTTGCGGCCCATGAATTACCGCAGCGACGTGCCGTCGTTCCGCGAGGCGGCGGCCCGGTGCACGGCCGGGTCGATCGTGGGGGAGACGGGGCGGACCGAGCCGTCGGCGAGCGCCATCCCGCAGGCGTTCGGGTGGGGGCTGCCGAAGGCGATCGGCAGCGGAAACTTGTTCGGCGAGCCCGGCACGCCCGAGACGGTGGCCGGGTCGAAGCCCGCGCGGTCCTGGCTCGGCGGCTCGAGGCCGGTCCGCAGCACATCGCGGTCGTGGCCAGAGTAGAGGCATTGGTCGTCGTCGTCCGACAGGCCCGTGGCGACCGAGCCGGGGTCGACATACTTCTCGCCGAGCAGATAGGTGGCCGAGAGGCCGTCGGGGATATCGCGGAACCGGATCCGGCTGCGGCGGAAAACGAGGCCGTCGGGGGGCGGGCCGTAGCCCGCGTGCCACGCGGCATCGTCCATCACATCGCCCGACACGACCGACGAGGGAGACCCGCCGCTGCGGTAGCGGTTGTTCATGTCGCCGCCGCCCATATTCGCCGCGTAGTCGCCGCGCACCACCGCCGCGGGCCGCCGCGACACGGTGGCCGGCACGGCCGCCAGGTTCAAGGCCGGCTTCGACGCCGCCAGCGGCCACGCGGCGGAAGACCGCCGCGCGGGGCACACGAACACCGCCACGGGCGTCGCCAGCCGGATCGCCACGAGATCGGCCTTCGCGTTGGCATCGGCCAGGCCGGCGCCCGCGTCGCGCAGGCCGCTCTCCTCCACGTGCGGCAGGATGTTGAAGGCCCAGCCCCCCGGCTGCTGTTCCCCGAAGCCGCGGTCGGGGTCGCCCACCCATGCTCCGCCCCAGCCGCCGGTGGGCAGAAACCCCCGCGCGTGCTCGTGGGCCAGGCACGCCATGGCCAACTGCCGCAGGTTGGCCTGGCAGCGTGTCCGCCTGCCGGCCTCGCGCACCGCCTGAACGGCCGGCAACAGGAGCGCGGCGAGCAGGCCGACGATCGCCACCACGACGAGCAGCTCCACGAGCGTCACCCCCGGAAGGGCGGAAGGGACCACGCTTCGGTCGCTGGCCGCCCTCCTCATGGCCGGTCGAACTCCACGACGGCCAGCCGCGCGTCGCCCATTCCCGCCTCCGCGCCGGTGCGGCCCGCCAGCACGATCCGCGAACCGTCGGCCGCGAGCAGCAGTTTGCGGATCTTCCAGCCCGGCCGAACTTCATCGAGCGTCGAGAGCGTCGCCGCGTCGCAGATCCGCACGCAGTCGGGGTCGGCCGTGACGAGGATCCGGCCGTCGGCCGTGTAAGCCACGCCGGCGATGAGCCGCTCCTGAGGCGCAAGCTGGCCGCGGGCCGTGCCGGAGGCGGCGTCGAAGATCACGACACGGCCGGAGTTCGTGCCACAGGCGATAAGCGACCCGTCGGGCGACCAGCCGACGGCCGTCGTCTCCTCGCCGACCTGCAGCACGACCGCCCCCGCCGCCGTGGCAGCCGCGCCCACGGGAAGGATCGCCGTGACCTTGCCGATCGTCGCCACCCGCGGGTCGCCCGCCGGCGCGAGCACGAGATCGTGCACGGGCGACTCGAGCGGGGCATCGATCACGGTCGCGTGAGACAGATCCTTCGGCAGCCGGCAGACGCCGCCCCCCCAGCCGCCCACGAGCAGCCCGCCATCCGGGAGCCAACACGGCGCCGCCCGCGAGAGCCCCACGGCCGCCGGCAGGTCGATCCGCATCCAGCGGGCAGGTGATCCGCTCGGCGCCGATGCATGCCCGGCCGCCTCCGCGGCGAGATCGAGCACGAGCACGTGATCCGCCTCCAAGGACGACACGACCAGCCGGCGGCCCGTCGGCTCGACATCCAGGTTGAACCCGGGGCCCGGCTGCGGCCGCGGCAGGGGCCGCGACGTGCCCTGCGCGAGATCGACGAGCCGTAGTGAGTTTCGGGCGTCGAGCGTCACCAGCCTGTGCGAAACTCGGTCGTCGTGATCCTCCCGCACCTCGGCGATGCGAATGATCTCTCCCCCTTCGATCGGGATCGGGCGGAGCATCGCCGTCGCGAAATCGTCCGTCGGATCCCAGCGGCGGACGGTGCCGTCGGCACCGCAGGAGAGGAGCGTGCCCGCGGGCTCACAGGCCACGGCCCACACCCGCCCCACGTGCCCCACCAGCCGCGTGAGCGCCGCGCCGCTGGCAGTGTCGAACACGCGGATCCCGCCGTCGCGGCAGGCGGTCGCCACGCGGTCGCCCGCGCCCACGAAGCAACAGCCCTGTACCCACGCGGGATGCGTCGGCAGCGACACGACGATCCGCCCGGTGGTGAGATCCCAGACGTGGGCCCTGGTGTCGGTGCCGCAGGCGATGAGGCGGCTGCCGTCTGGCGACACGGCCAGACTGCCGAGCACGGCCTGGCGGTTGCCGGTGAACGGCAGGTCGAGTTCGCGGACGATGCGGCCACCTTCGGCATCGATCAGCACGATCATGTCGCCGCAGGCCGCGGCGACTGTCGCGTCGCCCGTGAACACGAGCGATTCGATGTCGGGCGACCGGCCGGGCGGCGACTCGAACCGGAAGAGCTCGACCGCACGGTCGGGCTCGTCGAGCCGCACGAGCCGCACGACACGGTCGGCGCCGCCGCAGGCGATCGAGCGGCCGTCGGGGGAAAAGGCCGCGGCGTACAGCGGGCCGGCGGCGGGATCGGCCGCGCCGGCCGCGACCAACCCCGCGCCGGTGACGGTCCACCATCGCAGCCGGCCGTCCTGCCCCGCCGTGACGAGCCGCGTGCCGTCGGCTGAAAACGCGACCTCGTTGACCTCGTCGTGGGCGGCGACCGTCGTGATCGAGGGCGTGCCATCGAGACCGCGCAGCAGCCGCACCGATCCGTCCGCCGCGGCGACGGCGGCCGAGCCGCCGTCGGGTGCGAGCGCGATCGTGTAGAGGTCGCGAGGGCGATCCGCAGCCGCCTGTCCAGCGGGCTCCATGAGGATCGCCCGTTCGCCATGCGTGCGGCGCACGAGCCAGCGGCCGGCGAGCGATGCCGCGAGCGCCGGGTCGCTCCCGCGGGTCTTCTCCAGGTGATCGAGCCCCCCGGCCACGTTGCCGGCCTCGAGCGCCTCG